>DASYXX010000190.1:0-6325 GCA_035934395.1 Streptosporangiaceae bacterium | reverse complement strand
GGAACTCCGTACTTGCCGTAGATCGCCTGCGTCACGGCACTGCGATTGATCGCATAGTTGAGTGCCTGGCGGACCTGCACGCTGGCCAGCGGGTTCGCCGAGCCGCCGGGCGTCTTCGGGCCGCGGTCGAGCAGCAGGATCTGCACGAAGCCGCTCGGCGCGGTGATGACGTTCAGCCCGGCCGCCTGCGCCTGGGCCGTGGTGGTGATGTCACCCGCCGCGACGTTGATCTGTCCCGACTTGATGGCCTCGATCATCGTGGTCGGCGAGGTGATGATCTTCACGACCACCTTCGAGAAGTGCACGGCGGACTGGTCGTAGTAGTACGGGTTCGGCTTGAAGACGTAGATGCTCCCGGCGATGGATTGCGAGGGCACCGCGATGTACGGTCCTGCCCCGTCGGTCCCGGTGCCGAGCGTCGACGCGTGAGGGATCGCCTTCGGCGAGCCGATGAAGCCGAACATCTCGGCCTCCGAGAGCAGGTACGGCATCAGGGAGTTCGGCGCGGCGAGGTGGAGGTCCACCGTCCACTTGCCGGCCGCGTCGACGCTCTTCAGCGCGAGGCTCCCGGTGATGTACCCCTTGACCTTGAAGTATGAATAGTCGAGCCACGCCTTGACGGCGCTCGCCGTGACCGGCGTCCCGTCCGAGAAGCGGGCGTTCTGGCGTAGCGTCAAGGCGAAGTCGGTGTTCGTCGTCCCGATGTAGTGCCACGAGGTGGCGAGCCCCGGGCCGATGTCGCCGTTCGGCTCGAGGTGGGTGAGCGACTGGTAGGCGAGGTCGATCGGCATCGACTGGTCACCGCCGCCCGCGATCGCGGGATTGAGCGTCGCGGTGTAGTTCGTCAGTCCCATCGTCAGCACGGGCTTGGCGGCGCCGCTGTTTGACGCCGTCCCTGAGTTACCGCAACCGGCCAGCGATCCTGCCGCCAGGGCGAGCGACACCGCAGCTCCGACCCTGAGGCCTCTCGTCGCCAAGCGCCTGTACCCAAACATCAGCCTGCCCTTCCGAGTTGAAGCGGGCTCACGCAGCCGAACGTATCCAGCAGCTTCGTGTAGGAATAGGTCAGAAACAAGAACTTCATCCAAGCTTCAGCCTTCCCTTGCGGTGAGGCCGGCGGGCGTACTGCGAACGTTCAAGTTCGGCCGCCAGCATCGTGACTCATCAGCCACGCTCGTTACTGAGCAGGGGTTTTAGGCCGACCTGCGCCCGGTCGCATCGCTGGAACCGATCGACTCTGCCCCTCTCAAGCACGTCGTTCATGACGAGAGAGGAAACGTGAAGCAACACGCAGCTGGTTTCAGGACGACGCACACCGGGAGCCTGTCCAGGCCGCCCGCGCTCTCCGACCTCGAGGACGTGGGACAGGCGAAGGCCGCGGCCGGGCCGCACCTGAAGTTCGGGCCGGGCAGGGCCGGTATCGTCGAGTACTCGGTCCGCGGGCGCCATGTTGACGCCCGCTTCGTCGAGGTACCCGGGATCGAGGGCGTCGCCGACTTCTTCGCGCTTCCCGAGGTCCAGCAGTCGGTGGAATCCCTCGGCCGGACGTCCGCCTGAAAGAGGAAACAGGATGCTCGCTGCAGAACGCCGCGGCCTGCTGCTGACAAGGCTGCACCAGGACGGCAAGCTCGTCGCGCGCGACCTCGCGATCGAACTCGGGCTCTCCGAGGACAGCCTCCGGCGGGACCTCCGAGAGCTCGCAGCCGCCGGGCTGTGCCGGCGCGTCTACGGCGGGGCACTCCCCGTCTCGCCGGCGACGGGCGAGTTCGCGACGCGGCTCGAGATCGCGACCGAGAGCAAACGGCGGGTCGCGGCGGCCGCCGCGCAGCTGATCACCCCGGGCTCCACCGTGATCCTCGGCGGCGGCACGACCGCGCACGCGGTAGCCGGGGCGCTGCCCCAGAACCTCAGCGCGATGATCGTGACGCCGAGCCCGGCGACCGCGGCCGCGCTTGTCAAGCATCCGACGGTCGACGTGTTCGTCCTCGGCGGCCGCCTTCTGAAGCAGGCAGCCAGCGTCTGCGGGGCGGCGGCCGCCGACGCGGCCAGCAAGGTCTCCGCCGACGTGTACCTGCTCGGCGTCGCCGGGGTCCACATCGACGAGGGGTTCACCACCGGGGACCCCGATGAGGCGGCGATGGAGCGGATCCTCGTCGGCCGGGCGGCAGACACGTACGTGCTCGCGTCCAGCGAGAAGCTCGGCACCGTCGCCGCCTTCTCGGTGGTCGGGCTCTCCGCGGTTGCGGGGGTGATCACCGACGCCGACAGCGACCACCCGACGGTCCGCGGGCTGCGCAAGCGGAGAGTGCCGGTGATCCATGCGTCCTGACGCCGACCGCGCCGGGCTCCTGGACCTGTCGAGCGTGGCGGCGGTGCTCTTCGACATGGACGGGACGCTCGTCGACTCCGACGCCTCGGTCAGGCGCGCGTGGGCGGGCTGGTGCGGCGAGTACGGCGTCGCCGTGGCCGTATGGGACGCCTTCGTCCGCGGCTCGTCGGCCGCGGAGAGCATCAGGCGGATCTTCCCGGAACTCGGCGCCGAGTCCCTCGCCGAACGGGTCGCGCGGTTCTTGGAGCTCGAGTGCGCCGACGTCACCGACGTCGCCGCGATGCCGGGGGCACTGGCGCTGCTGGCTCAGCTCGGGGCGCTCGGGATCCCGTGGGCGATCGTGACGAGCGCGGAGCGGCCGCTCGCCGCGCTCCGCCTCGAGGCGGCGGGCGTGGTCGCGGAGACGGTCGTGACGATCGACGACGTCGCCGCCTGCAAGCCGGACCCGGAGGGGTACCTCGTCGCGGCGCAGGCGCTGGAGGTGGAGATCTCCCGGTGCCTCGTCGTCGAGGATTCCCTCCCGGGTGTCACGGCGGGCCGCGCGGCGGGAGCGACCGTCGCGTCGCTGCGAGGAGTCGCCTCCGACCTGCCCCTGCGGGACCTGTTCCACCTAGCTGAGCTGCTCCCGGCGCCGCCGCGGACGGTAGGCCGTCCTTCTGTGGGCTGACCCCGTCCGCGCCGATTTACTGTGACGGCTGAGGCGAGGGGATTCGCATGAGCGTGGCCGAGCCCTACGCCGATGGCCCGGCGCCGGCGCCGCCCAGAACGCCGCCGGCGGCAAAAAGTGGTCAGAAAGTGCTGCTGTAATGACACTTTCTGACCACTTTTTCGATAAAGCGCCGGGCGAGCTGGCCGCCGCGCGGCCTGGCCTAAGCTCCGCGGGACGCCGGGGCCACGCCGGTGGCGCGCACTGAGACCACGGTCCACGCAGTGATGCGCGACAGCCTCGTCTGGCGGGTTTGAGTCTGGGATCATGAAACCGGGCCTCATGCCCATGATCAAATCGGCGTGTTGATGATCCGCGAGTCCAAAGAGTGTGCTCAACGGCCCATCGACCATAATGGCAGCGCCGCGTGGGCCGGGCTGGAGGTCAGCGCTCGGGGTATATCGTCTCGTGCGCGGCGAGCATCGCCACGTACTTCGCGATCCGCCGGGCGCGGGTCTCCGGGCGCTTGGCGTCGGCGATCCGGTACAGGATCGCGTAGCGGTTCACGCTGCTGAGCGTCGCGAAGAACGCGCGGGCGGCCTCGTTGCCGGCCAGCTCGCGCTCCAGGTCCTCCGGGACGGCCATGGACCGCTGCCCGGCATACGCGGCGTCCCACCGGCCGTCCTCGCGGGCCAGCTCGACCTCGCGCATCCCGGCCGGCCGCATCCGGCCCGCCGCGATCAGCTCGGCCGCCTTCTCGGTATTGATCTTCGACCAGCGGCTGCCCGGCTTGCGCGGGGTGAAGCGCTGCAGCCAGTACTCGCCGTCGAGCGCGCCCTTCTGGCCGTCGATCCAGCCGTAGCAGAGCGCCGCCTCGAGCGCCTCGGGGTAGGACACCCCCGTCGCCCCCGAGCCCTTCTTCGCGATCTTGAGCCAGACCCCGGGGGAGCTGGCATGCTGCTGCGCCAGCCAGGACTCCCACGCGCCCGCGTCGGCGAAGCCGAGGACGGGAAGATCGCTTTGCGCCACGCTGTTAGTCAACCACGGGGGTCCGACAACCGGAGACGCTGACCAGGGGCGCGGACCGCCCGCAGGTAGTTAGTTGCCAGCCAGCAAATGACGAGGGGCATACTGCAGGGATGAGTCAGGTCGCGCCCGGTCACCTGGAGCGGGGCCGCAGGCACCGCTGGCTCGTGCTGGCGATCTGCTGCCTGAGCCTGTTCATCGTCGGCATCGACGTCACGATCGTCAACGTCGCGCTGCCCTCGATCGGCCGCGACCTGCACGCGCCGGTGTCCGGCCTCCAGTGGACGGTGGACGCCTACTCGATCGTGGTGGCCAGCTTCCTCATGCTGTCGGGCGCAACGGGCGACCGGGTCGGGCGGCGCCGGACGTTCCAGACGGGCCTGGCCCTGTTCACGCTCGGCTCGCTGCTGTGCAGCCTCGCGCCCGGCCTCGGCTGGCTGGTGGCGTTCCGGATGCTGCAGGCGCTCGGCGGGTCGATGCTGAACCCGGTGGCGATGTCGATCATCACGAACACCTTCACCGACCCCGCGGAGCGGGCCCGCGCGATCGGCGTGTGGGGCAGCGTGTTCGGCATGAGCATGGCGCTCGGGCCGATCGCGGGCGGCGCCCTGGTCTCCTCGGTCGGCTGGCGCGGAATCTTCTGGGTGAACATCCCGGTCGGCCTGGCCGCGATCGCGCTCACCGCGGTGTTCGTGCCCGAGTCCCGGGCGCCGCGGGCGCGCCGCGTGGACCCGGTGGGTCAGGTGCTGGTCATCGCCGGGCTGGCCGCCCTGACCTACGCGATCATCGAGGGCCCGAGCGCGGGCTGGACCTCTGCCAGGATCCTCGGCTGCTTCGGCCTCGCGGCCGCGGCGCTGATCGGCCTGGCTGGCTACGAGCCGCGGCGGGAGGAGCCGCTGCTCGACCTGAGGTTCTTCCGCAGCGTCCCGTTCTCGGGAGCCACGGTGACCGCGGTGTGCGCGTTCGCCGCGCTGGGCGGCTTCCTCTTCCTCAACACGCTGTACCTCCAGGAGGTGCGCGGCTACTCGGCGCTGCACGCCGGGCTGTACACGCTGCCGATGGCGGCGATGACAGTGCTGCTCTCGCCGGTGTCCGGCCGCATCGTCGCCGCCCGCGGGCCGCGGCTGCCGACCGTGGTGGCCGGCGTCGCGACCCTGGCGAGCGGGCTCATGCTGACCAGGCTGGCCCGCGACACCTCGTCCGGCTACCTGATCCTGAGCTACGTGATCTTCGGCATCGGATCGGGCCTGGTCAACCCCCCTATCACTAACGCGGCGGTGTCGGGCATGCCGGTATCGCAGGCGGGAGTCGCCGCGGGGATCGCCTCGACGAGCCGGCAGGTCGGCACGGCGCTCGGCGTCGCCGTGGCCGGCTCGGCCGCCATCTCGGCCCTGCACGGCCCGTTCCGGCTCGGCTTCGCCGGCGCCAGCCACGTGGGCTGGTGGATCATCGCGGGGTGCGGCGCCGCGATCTTCCTGCTGGGACTGGTCACCAGCGGCCGCTGGGCGCGGGGCACCGCGGAACGGGCCGCCGCCCTGCTCATCCCCCCGGAAGCCAAGATCCCCGTCTCGGCCCCGTAGCGCCGCGCCCCTCCGGCTCGCTCGAGCCTGGGCGCCGGGTCAGCCGAGCCGGGTCAGCCGATCGGTGGATGCCCGGGCGCCAGCCGGCCGATCCCGCGGTTCAGACCTCCGCCGCCGGCGCATGGCCGCGCGGGGACCGGGCGCCGCTGAGGGGCTCGGCCGAGGGTGGCGCCCGCCCGCGTACCGGCGTCACCGACGGCGGCGCTCGCCCGCGGCCAGGCGTGACCGCCACATAAGTCTCACCGGCCTCATTAACCCATCGAGGCGCCGAGCCCGTCCCGTACCTGATGCGTTGCGGCTTTCCCGCTCACCGTTACCCCCGGGTTGCGGATCGTCCGAAAACTAGCTCAACATGATCGTGGTAGCTCGGTGACGATAGTTGTACTCCAGCTAGCACGATCATGGGCGGGCGGCTGGACAGTGCCGTACCGAGCGAGGGCGGCGTTCGGCGCGGGCATAATGACGGCTGCTGACTTCTGAGATCAGGGGGCAACGTTGGGCGAGCAGGGCGGGGCCGCGGGCGAGCCAGGGCAGTTGTCTGTGTGGGATGCGATCCGGTCGCGGCGCGACGTCAGGGAGTTCGACGGGCGGCCGATCGCCGACGCGGACCTCGAGCGGATCCTGGAGGCCGGCCGGCGGTCGCCGTCCTCACGGAACTGGCAGCCCTGGGATTTCATCGTGGTCACCGACCGGCGGCAGCTGACCGAGCTGGCGAAGGTCTGGCGCGCAGCCGGGCACGTGGCG
>DASYXX010000756.1:0-1653 GCA_035934395.1 Streptosporangiaceae bacterium | reverse complement strand
AACGCCTGCTCGTCCCGGGCCGCCAGGCTCAGCGCACGTGGCGCGCTCGCTGGCGCAGCCGAGCGCCGTGCTCGACGAGGCGCACCTGGGCGACATCGAGGGCGCGCTCGGCCGGATCAGGGTCGGCGACGAGGACCGGGGCAGTGGCTGGCGCCGCCGCCTGGTCACGTTCCTGGCCATCGTCGGCCCCGGCCTCATCGTCATGGTCGGCGACAACGACGCGGGCGGTGTCTCCACCTACGCCGAGGCGGGTCAGAACTACGGCTACAGCCTGCTCTGGACCCTGCTGCTGCTGATCCCGGTGCTGATCGTCAACCAGGAGATGGTGGTCCGGCTGGGCGCGGTCACCGGCGTCGGCCACGCGCGGCTGATCAACGAGCGGTTCGGGCGGTTCTGGGGCTGGTTCAGCGTCGGCGACCTGTTCCTGCTCAACTTCCTGACGATCGTCACCGAGTTCATCGGCGTGTCGCTGGCCCTGCGTTACTTCGGCGTCAGCCCGTTTATCTCGGTCCCCCTGGCCGGGCTCCTCCTCGTACTGATCACCACCAGCGGCAGCTTCCGCCGCTGGGAGCGCTCGCTGTTCCTGTTCATAGCGGTCAGCCTGGTCCTGATCCCGCTGGCGCTGCTCTCCGGGCCGCACTACGGCTCGATCGCCTACCACTTCGTGGTGCCGGGCATCCAGGGCGGGGTCAGCTCCACGTCGGTGCTGCTGATCATCGCGATCGTCGGCACTACGGTCGCGCCCTGGCAGCTGTTCTTCCAGCAGTCGAACGTGATCGACAAGCGGATCACGCCCCGGTTCATCGGCTACGAGCGGGCCGACACCTCGCTGGGGGCATTCGTGGTGGTCGGCGGCGCCGCGGCCGTCCTCGTCGTGGCCGTGTACGCGGTGCGCGGCACCAGCCTGGCCGGGCATTTCACCGACGCGCTGGGCGTCGCGGAGGCGCTGAAGGCGCAAAGCTACCCGCTGGGCGCGCTGTTCGCGATCGTGCTGCTGGACGCCAGCATCATTGGCGCCGCCGCGGTCACCCTCTCCACCAGCTACGCGTTCGGCGACGTGTTCAACCTCAAGCACTCGCTGCACCGCAGCTTCCGTGACGCGAAGGCGTTCTACGGCACCTACACCGCGATGATCGCGGTGGCGGCGGCCATCGTCCTCATCCCCGGCACGCCGCTCGGGCTGCTCACCACCGCGGTGCAGGCCCTGGCCGGGGTGCTGCTGCCGTCGGCGAGCGTGTTCCTGCTCCTGCTCTGCAACGACCCGGAGGTGCTCGGGCCGTGGATGAACCGGCGCTGGCCGAACGCCGTGGCCACAGTGATCATCTCCGTGCTGCTCGCACTGTCCGGCACCCTGGTGATCACCACGTTGTTCTCCGGGCTCAACGCGGGCCAGGTCGCGCTGTCGCTGGTGGCGGCGGAAGTGGTCGCCGGCGTCGTCATCGCCGGCCGGATGCGGCGCACCCGCTCCCGCCGCCCGTCGCCGGCCCCGCACCCGGCCGCGTCCATGTCGCCCGCCGAGCGGCTCAACTGGCGCATGCCGCCGCTCGCCCTGCTCAAGCCCGTGCAGTGGTCGACAGGGACGAAGGCCGCGGTGCTGACCCTGCGCGGCTACCTGGTGGTCTCGGTCCTGCTGCTGATCGTCAAGGCCGTCCA
>DASYXX010000713.1:0-1689 GCA_035934395.1 Streptosporangiaceae bacterium | reverse complement strand
ACTGCCCAGGTCATGCCGGTAAGGCAAGAGCCAAACTGTAGATCCTCCCGTTGCCTATTCGGTTAGCCCCCCGCCGCAGGTAGCCCGCGAGATCACAGGGTCACCGAGTACCCGCCGTTGACCGCGATGGTCTGGCCGGTGACCCAGGACGACAGGCGGCTGGCCAGGTAGAGCACCATGCCCGCGGCGTCCTCGGGCTCGCCGAATCGCCGTACGATGTACCGATTGACCGCCGGGTCGTCGGCCGGGCGGCCGGCCGTGGCCGGGGTCGTCATCGACCCCAGCGCGACGTTGTTCACCGTGATCTGGTACCGGCCCACCTCGCGCGCGACGCCGCGGGCGAACCCGGCGGCACCTGCCTTCGCGGCGCAGTACGCCGCCATCCCTGGCTCGCCAATCCGGCCGGCGTCCGACACGATCGTGATCACGCGGCCCCAGCGCTTGTCGATCATGTACGGGAGCGCGGCCCGGGTCACGTGCATCGGCCCGTACAAGTTGACCTTGATGAACCGCTCCCACTCGGCCGGGTCGGAGTCCGCGACCAGCGCCGGCCGGACCCAGCCGCCTGCCCCGGCGTTTCCGGCGTTATTGACGATGATGTCGACGCCGCGGCTGCGAGCGACCGCGTCGGTTACCGCCTCGAAATCGGTGACGTCGAACGGCAGCGCGCTGGCCGCTCCGCCCAGCGCCCTGATCTGCCCGGCCGCGGCCTCGGCCCGCTCGCCGACCACGTCGTTGACCACCACGTGCGCGCCCGCGACGGCCAGGTACCTGGCCACGGCCAGGCCCACGCCCTGGCCCGCCCCGGTGACAAGCGCCCGCAGTCCGTCCAGCTCAATGGTAAAAGCCACCAGGTCAGGTTATGGCCCCGGCGATCTTCAGCGCGATCAGCTCGTCGTCGGTCTTGCCGAGCTCCCGCAGGATCTCGTCGGTGTGCTCGGCGAACTGGGGCGCGCGCCGGCTGATGACGGGCGTCTCGTCGAACTGGACCGGGTTCGCGACCAGCTCGCGTTCCCTGCCCTCGTAATCGGTCACGGTGGCCACGAGCCCGTTCTCCCGCAGCGCGGGATCCATGCCGACCTCGTAGGTGTTCTGGACCAGGGCCCACTGGCCCTCGGCGCCGTCCATCAGCTTGCGCCACTGCTCCAGCGTGAGCTTGCCGATGATGTCCGCGACGATCTCGCCGCCTTCGAGGCCGCTGCGCAAGATCGCCTCTCCGGCAAACCGCGGATCGGTGACCAGGTCAGGGCGCCGCATTCGCCCGCAGAATTCAGACCAGTACCTCGTCGGCTGGAGCATGCAGAGATTGACCCACCGGCCGTCTGCGGTCCTGAAGTTCCCCATCAGCGGGTTGCCGGGCGTCCCGTGCCCTGCGCCGCGCGGGGGCTTGGGCAGCGAGCCGCCGGCCAGCAGCGCCAGGTTTACCGAGAACTGCGTGGTCCACGCGCCGACGCCCAGCAGCGACACGTCGACCACCGACGTCTCGCCGGTCGTTGCTCGCGCGTAGAGCGCCGCCGCGATGCCGCCGGCGATCGTCATGCCGCCGATGTTGTCTCCGTACGCTCCGGTCGGCTGGCCGACCACATGGTCGGCGTCGTCGGGGGTGGTGCAGTCCGCGCTGCCGCCGCGAGCCCAGAACGCCGTGCCGTCGTAGCCGCCCGTGTCCGCGTCCGGCCCCCTGGCCCCGAA
>DASYXX010000146.1:0-5373 GCA_035934395.1 Streptosporangiaceae bacterium | reverse complement strand
GGCGGTCATCATGCCGGGCGCGCCAGGCACCGTCCGGCGGGGCCGGAGCCGGGCCGAGGGAGCGCCGCCGTCTCCTGATTTCTTCCCGGTATCTTCTCCCGCTTTCCCCGCTGTACTTTCTCCCTCCCCCGGCCGGCCGCCCCAATCCTCTCCCGCCGTCGGCCGGCCCTTCCCGCCCACTCGGCTCTTCTCCGGCACGCCGGCCCTCGCCGCGCCTGCCGCCGCCATCGCCGGAGCGGCGGTCCGAGCGCGGGCCGCGGCGACCCCGCGGTCCGCCGGGCGGTCCGTTCCTGGGCGTCACGGGGTGTACCCGGGTACCGCGGCCACCCCCGGCACGCGAGCCGGCATGGTGTACCTGCGGCCGGTCCGCAGGTCAACAAAGTTGAGCGTCTGCTGCGGCCGCATGCCGAGCTGGAGCGCTCTCTGCTCGATGGAGTTCGCCGACCGGTCGGCCGACACCTGCTGCTGCAGCTCCTGCACCTGTTGCGATTCCTGCGCGTTCTCGCGCTGCAGGTTGCTGATCTGGATGGATGCCGCGGCCAGCGTGGTGTTGATCACCAGCAGGCAGACGAGCCCGCCGCCCAGCATCGCGAGCACCAGCAGGATGAACGTGGTCCGTGACGCGTGTCGGCGCGCGCCGCCCGAGGCCAGCCGGGCCGGGCGGATCGGCAAGGCCGCGGCCTGGGCCCGGCCGGGGTCCAGACGGCGCCTTTCCGGGTGCCGCGGGTCGCCGCGGCGCGGTGCCGGGCGGCGCGGCGCCCGGGTGCCCGGCCCTGGCCGGCGGGTGCCGGTGCTCACCGTGGTATTCATCCGGGTGGTCCGCCCTCCTCGTCGCGCCGTCTCTGGCCCACGCGCCCCTCCGGCTTGCTCATGCTGTGTCTCCCGCTCGCCTGCCGGGCGCCCTTGAGCCCCTCCGGCTCGCTCATGCCGCGCGCACTCGCTCGGCGGCGCGCAGCCGGGCCGAGGCGGCGCGCGGGTTGGCCGCAAGCTCGGCGGCCGCCGGACGCTCGGCGCCCCGGCTGAGGAGCCGGAACCGCGGTCTGCTGCCCTCCAGCGGCACCGGCAGGCCGGGCGGCGTGGTGTCCGCCGCTGCGGCGGCGAGCGCCCTCTTGACCGCGCGGTCCTCGAGAGAGTGATAGGCGAGCACCACGATCCGGCCGCCGACCGCCAGGGCGTCGAGCGCCGCGGGCAGCGCCCGGCGCAGCGCCTCCAGCTCGTCGTTCACCTCGATCCGCAGGGCCTGGAAGGTGCGCTTGGCCGGGTTGCCCCCGGTGCGCCTGGCGGGGGCCGGGATCGAGTCGCGGACGATCTCGCTCAGCCGCATGGTCGAGGTGAGCGGTGCTCTCGCTCTCTCCCTGACCACCGCATCCGCGATCCGCCGGGCAAAGCGCTCCTCGCCGTACTCGCGCAGCACCTGCGCCAGCCGGGCCGCGGAATAGGTGTTGACGACCTCGGCCGCGGTCAGCGCGCCCGACCGGTCCATCCGCATGTCCAGGGGCGCGTCCTGCGAGTAGGCGAATCCCCGGCCCGGGTCATCGAGCTGCGGCGACGAGACGCCTAGGTCAAACAGGACGCCGTTCACGTTCGGGTAGCCGAGCCCGGAGAGGATCTCGCCGATCGTGTCGTACCTGGCCCGGACCAGCGTGACCCGCTCTGCGTACGGCGCGAGCAGCTCGCGGGATTCCTCGATCGCGGCGTCGTCGGCGTCCACGCCGATCAGGGTCAGCCCGGGATGCTGCCGCAGCAGCGCGCTGGCGTGGCCGGCCCGGCCGAGCGTGGCGTCAACCATGACCGACCCGGCCGGCTCCAGGGCCGGCGCGAGCAGGGCCAGCACCCGGTCGGTCATGACCGGCCGATGTCCGGGTTCGGTCGTCGCCATCGGGCCCCCTTCTCGCATGAATCACCACCGGAAATCCGCGTGCGCCCCTGGCTCGCTGTGCTTCTGGCTCGCCTCCGGGGCGCCCTGGAGGCACCGCCTTCCCTCCTCGCTCGTTCCTCGCTCGTCAGTCCAGGCGGCGCCGCGCCCCTTCGGCTCGCTGCCCGGCCAGGTCCCCATCCGCGCGATGCGCCGATAGGCACTGCGCCGGTGGCCTGGGTTGCCGCCTGGCGCCGGGGAAGTGACGTCAGCCGGCCCTGGCCACCCAGCGCGGGTGGAGACCTCGCCGGGCACCCCGTGATGTGGGCGCCCTTCACACCGTTCCGGGCATCACCTCCTCGGGACCCTCGGAGTACGCGTCCTCGCGCTCACTCAGGTACGCCTCCCAGGCCGCGGCGTCCCAGATCTCCAGGCGCGTGTTGGCCCCGATCACCACGCAGTCGCGCTGCAGCGCCGCGTACTCGCGAAGCGCGGACGGGATTGTGATCCGGCCCTGCCGGTCCGGTATCCCGTCGTCGGCGCTGGCATAGAACACCCGGGCGTAGTCGCGGGCGGCCTTGCTAGCCCCCGGCCCGGGCCGCATCCCGTCGGCGATCTGGTCGAACTCCGCCTTGGGGAACACGTAGAGGCAGCGTTCCTGCCCCTTGGTCACAACAACTCCCCGCGAGAGCTCCTCGCGGTACTTGGCCGGCAGGAACAGCCGGCCCTTCTCGTCCAGGCGCGGCGTGTGAGTGCCGAGAAACACCGGCGCTCACCTCCCCGCTCCCCCACTCGCCCCCCACACGAGGCCCTCTCAGCCCCACGGCCCCCCACTCTACACCACAATTCCCCACCGTCAACGCCATGCGACGCCCGATCCGACGGCATCTGGCGAAGGATGTCGAGGTCACAGCGGTGGAGCGAAGTGGAGCGCGAGGCGCGGCGGAAGGCGAAACTGACCTGCGCGGCGCCTGAGCGGCCCCGGATGGTCCCGCTGGCCCCGGCGTGACCTGCGCATCCCGCGCACGGCAGGATGCTGCCTATGGTGTTACCTGGCCGCTGCCCAGGCGACGTCGCATTAGCGCCGGCCCACGACGTACTGTCTGAACGCACGGTGTCTGCGCGCACGTTGTACGGACGCGGGGGCAAGGCGACGGCTCACGGGTTTCGGTTCCGCCTCGTCCGCGGGCTCGAGGATCGCGCCGAAGGCGACGCGAGGAGGACATGTGGTCATTGACACGGGGAATCAGGCAGACCGAAAGCTGGACGAGCTGGTACCGGTGGCCCACCGCGTCTGCGCGGCCGTCGAGACCGTGATCTCCGGCAAGCCCCATGCCATCAAGCTGGCGATGACCGTCCTGCTCGCCGAGGGACACGTGCTCATCGAGGACGTGCCGGGGGTCGGCAAGACCCTGCTGGCCAAGGCCCTGGCCCGGTCCATCGACTGCTCGGTCCGGCGCGTTCAGTTCACTCCCGACCTGCTGCCGGGCGACCTGACCGGGGTCAGCGCGTTCAACCAGGAACTGCGGGAGTTCGAGTTCAAGCCCGGGCCCATCTTCGCCAACATCGTTCTCGGCGACGAGATCAACCGGGCATCGCCCAAGACCCAGTCCGCGCTGCTGGAGTGCATGGAGGAGCGCCAGGTCACCGTCGACGGCGCCACCTATCCGCTCGAGCTCCCGTTCATGGTGATAGCGACGCAGAACCCGATCGAGATGGAGGGGACATACCCGCTGCCGGAAGCACAGCGGGACCGTTTCACCGCTCGCATCTCGATCGGCTACCCGGACCGGGACGCCGAGCTTTCGATGCTGGACTCGCACGGATCGTCATCGCCGCTGGACGAGCTGGAGCCGGTCGCCCATGCCGGCGATGTTCGCGCGCTGATCGCCGCCGTCCGTGGCGTGCACGTCGCCCAGTCGATCAGGCAGTACGTCATCAGCATGGTCAACGCCACGCGATCGTCCGCCGAGCTGCGGCTCGGCGCGTCGCCGCGGGCCACGCTGCACCTGCTGCGCGCCAGCCGCGCGTACGCCGCCCTGGACAGCCGGGACTTCGTGATTCCGGACGACGTGCAGGCCCTCGCGGGCCCGGTGCTCGCGCACCGGCTGCTGCCGACGCCCGAGGCCCTGGTGAGCCACGAGCTGCCCGAGCGCGTCCTTACGCGCATCATCGAGAGGCTGCCCCTGCCGACCCGCTAGGTACCCTGGTTGCGGCAGGGCGGAAGGAAGCGCCGGACATGCGGTCATGGCTCGCGGCATTCACCACGCGCGGTACCTCGTTCCTTGCTGCCGGCTGCGCCGCGGCCATCGCCGGGCTGTTCCTCGGTGAGCGCGACCTGGTCAGCGTAGGGGTCCTGCTGATCGTGCTGCCCCTGTTCTCGGCGCTCGCCGCGGGCCGCGCGCGCTACCGCCTCAGCTGCGCCCGCAGCGTCAGCCCGCCGCGGGTCGGCGCGGGCCAGACCGCGCGGGTGCAGCTGCGGCTGGAGAACGTCTCGCGGCTGCCGACCGGGCTGCTGCTCGCCGAGGACACGGTTCCCTACGCGCTGGGCACCCGCCCGAGATACGTCCTGAACGGGATCGAGCGCGGCGGCGCGCGCGAGCTGAGCTATCCGCTGCGCTCCGACCTGCGCGGCAAGTTCGAGATCGGCCCGCTGGAGATCCGGATCGCCGACGCGTTCGGCCTGGTGGAGCTGGGCCGGTCGTTCTCCTCCCGGACGACGTTCCTGGTCACGCCGAAGGTGGTCGCGCTGCCGCGCGCGGTGGTCAGCGGAAGCTGGCTGGGTGACGGGGAGGGCCGGGCCCGCATCGCGGCGGCCGCGGGCGAGGACGACGTCGTGCCGCGCGCGTACCGCGACGGCGACGAGCTGCGCCGGGTGCACTGGCGCTCGACGGCGCGGTACGGCGAGCTCATGGTGCGCCGCGAGGAGCAGCAGTGGCGCAACCGGGTGCTGCTGCTGCTCGACACCCGGCGCGCCGCCCACGTGGGCAGCGGGGCTGCGTCGTCGTTCGAGTTCGCGGTCAGCGCCGCGGCGTCCATCGGCGTGCATCTCGCGCGCCAGGGCCTGGACGGCGAGCTGGTCACCGACACCGGGACCCTGGGCGCTCCCGGCGTCTTCGAGGATGTGCTGCTCAACTCGCTGGCCGTGATCAAGCCATCCCGGGGCCGCGAGCTTAGCGCCGGCCTGGCCGCGGTCCGCGGCTCCGCCGGCCTCACCGTCGCGGTGGTCGGCCGGCTGTCGGCGGGCACGGCCCGGCAGCTGGCCGCGAGCCGCCGGGACGCAGGGCCCGCGATCGCGCTGCTGCTGGCCGTGTCGACCTGGGCCGGTACCGGCCAGGATCCGGGTGCGCCGGCGGACGGCGAGGGGGGCGGCCGCGGTGTGCCCGGCACGACCGCGAACGGCCGCCCGGCGGACGGGCCCGCCGACGACCGCCCGCCCGGCGGCCCGGCGAACGGCCAGCGCCCGGCTGGCTTCCGCGAGACCGATCAGCCCGCGGGTATCCTGCGGGCCGCGGGCT
>DASYXX010000675.1:0-17919 GCA_035934395.1 Streptosporangiaceae bacterium | reverse complement strand
CCGCGAGATCCTCGCGAGCCCGCAGCACCTCGGGCGGGCGCAGCAGGCTGCCGACGTGATCAGCGCGGAACGGCGGCCGCTGCGGGGACGGCCCCGTCGCGGGCGACGCGGCGGTCGCGGTCGCGCCCTGCTCGGCGCTCTGGCTCTCGGGCATCCAGACTGTCTTCCTTTCGCAGATCATTACGTGCGGGGGACTACGGTACGCCCGGCTGCCGGTGACCGAGAACCTCGAGCTCGCTGCGGTCGTCCGGCGGTGTCCCCGGGCCGTCGGACAGCGGGAAGTGGCAGGCCACGAGATGCTCGTTGCTCCCCATCGAGCGCAGCTCCGGCACCTCCGCCGCGCAGCGCTCCCGGGCCCGCGGGCAGCGGGTCCGGAACCGGCACCCGCTCGGCGGGTTCAGCGGCGACGGCAGCTCTCCGCTGATCACACGGCCGGGTTCCTGCGTACCGGCTGACGGATCCGGCTTGGGAATCGACGCCAGCAGCGCGAGCGTGTAGGGATGCAGCGGCTCGCGGTAGATGTGACGCACCGGGCCGATCTCGCAGAGCTTGCCGAGGTACATGACCGCCACCCGGTCGCTGACCTGCTTGACCAGCGCGAGGTCGTGCGCGATGAACAGGTACGAGAGACGCAGCTCGCTGCGCAGCTTCTCGAACAGGTTGAGCACCTGGGCCTGCACCAGCACGTCGAGCGACGAGACCGGCTCGTCACAGAGGATCAGCCTGGGCTCGAGCACCAGGGCCCGGGCGATCGCGACGCGCTGGGCCTGGCCGCCGGAGAGCTCACGGGGACGCCGCCCGCCGTAGCGGACGGGGTCGAGCCCCACCAGGTCGAGCAGGGAGCTCACGCGGTCGCGGCGCTCGCCTCTGGAGCCGATCGCGTAGGCGACCAGCGGCTCGGCGACGATCCGCGAGACCGTCCACTTCGGGTCGAGGGACGTGAACGGGTCCTGGAACACCATCTGCAGGTGCCGGCGCACCGGCTTCATCGACCTGCGCGGCAGCGCCGTGAGGTCCTTGCCCTCGAAGATCACCGAACCCCGCTTCGGGGGCGGGGCCTGGATGACCGACCGGGCCAGCGTCGACTTCCCCGAGCCGGTCTCGCCCACGATGCCGAGCGTCTCGCCCGCGTGCAGCTCGAACGACACGTCGGACACGGCCTGGAGCACCCCGCCTTTCGCCCCGCCGTAGTCGCGCAGCACGAACTCCTGGACCAGGTGGTGAACTTCGAGCAGGGCGCCGCCGGACGCCGCCGTATCGTCGTGAGTCACTGAGAGGGGGTCTCCTTTCCCCCGCCTCGCCCACCCTTGCAGGGGTGCCAGCACGCCCACCAGTGACCGAGCTCGTGCTCCTCGAGGGGAGGGCTCTGCTCCCGGCAATCCTGCTGCGCGTCGGGGCAGCGCGGCGCGAACGAGCATCCCGGCACCACGGCGGACAGGTCGGGGGGGCGTCCGCCGATCACCGGGAGCAGCACGTGCGGCTCCTGCTCGACCCGCGGGATGGCTTCGAGCAGGGCGCGCGTGTAGGGCATCCGGACGCTCCCGAACAGGCCGGTCGCTGAGGTCCGCTCCACCACCCGGCCGGCGTACATGACCAGAACCTCCTCGGCGTAGGACGCGGCCAGGGCGAGGTCGTGGCTGATCATCACCAGCGCGGTGGCGAGCTGCTGCTGCAGCTCCCGCAGCAGGTCCATGATCTGCGCCTGCGTCGTGACGTCGAGCGCGGTGGTTGCCTCGTCGGCGATCAGCAGGCGGGGCTCGCAGGCCAGGGCGATGGCGATGACCACGCGCTGGCGCATGCCACCGGAGAGCTGGTGCGGGTACTCGTGGAAGCGCCGCTCCGCCGAGGGGATGCGCACCATCCGGAGCAGCTCGATGGCGCGCTCGCGGGCCTGGCCGCGGTCGAGCGGGAGGTGGCGCCGGACCGCCTCGGTGATCTGCGTGCCGATCTGCATCGTCGGGTTCAGCGACCGCTCCGGGTCCTGGAAGACCATCGCGACGTTGCGGCCCCGGTGATCCTGCAGCTCCTTCTCGCTGCGGCCGACGAGCTGCACGCCCTTGAACCGGATCGAGCCGGACACCTGGGCCGTGCGCGGCAGCAGGCCCATGATCGCGTACGCGGTAACGGTCTTGCCGGAACCGGACTCGCCGATGATGGCCACGGTCTGGCCGGGCTCGACGGTGAGGCTGACGCCCTGGACGGCATGCACGACCTCGCCGCGGGTGCGGAAGCGGACGCGCAGGTCAGACACGTCAAGGAGGGCGGAGGCAGCCGGCTGGGGATCCGACGGCGCCCGCTCGTCGTGCGTCGCCCGCCACCCGCCCGCCGACGTGGCGGCGAGCCGGCGAACCCGCTGCCCGAGCGAGCCGGCCATCAGCGCACCCCCCAGCGGGCGCGCAGGCCGTCGCCCGTGAGGTTGAGGCAGACGACGGTCACGAACAGGAAGATGCTCGGCACGATGACGAGGCCAGGGCGGACCGACAGGATGGTGCCTCCCGCGGCGATCTCCTTGCCCCAGCTCGGCGCGGGGTCCGGGATGCCGTAGCCCAGGAAGTCGAGCGCGCCCTCCAGGATGATCGTCACGCCGGCGCCGAGCAGGCTGAAGGTGAGCACCTGAGGCAGCATGTTGGGGGCGAGGTGGCCGAACATGATCCGCCAGGGCTTCGCGCTGGAGAGCCGGGCCGCGACGACGAACGGCTGGTCGCGAAGCCGCAGCGTCGCGGCCCTGGTGAGGCGCGCGAAGGCCGGGATGCTGAAGGCCGACAGCGCCCAGATGACGTTCGGCTCGCTCTGGCCGAGGCTGTCGACGATCGCCAGGACGAGCACCAGTGACGGAAAGGCGATGAACACGTCGAAGAGCCGCATCAGCACGGCCTCGACCAGCCCGCCGGCATAGCCGGCGATCATGCCCAGCAGCCCGCCCACGAGCAGGCCGATGACCTGCACGGCGGCGGCTATCTCGAACGACACCCGGCCGCCGTAGAGCATCTCGGACATGTAGTCATTGCCGACGTTGTCGGTACCGAGGATATGACCGGGGGACCACATCGGCAGTCCGGCGTCCAGGATGGATCCGCCCGTCGGCTTCGGCACCGGGTAGACGATCGGCCAGATGAAGCAGAAGAACAGCAGCAGGAGCAGGACGGCGCCGGGGATGGTGATCTCGAGCGTGCGCAGCACGCCGCGCGCCCCGCGTGCTCCCCGCGGCCGGCCGGCATCCGTGACGTCACCAGCCGACAGGACCGCGGACAGGACCTCAGCCCTGGGCAGCTCAGCTCCGGGAACGGCCATGGCGGATCCTCGGGTCGAGCACGTCGTAGAGCAGGTCGGTGGCGAGGTTGGCGAGGACGACGATCGCGGCGAACACCAGCACGATGCCCTCGACGAGGGGGACGTCCCGGTTGTTGATGGCCCTGAGCAGCTGGAACCCGATGCCGGACAGACCGAAGATCTGCTCCACGATCACCGTCGCCCCGATGAGCGTGGCGAGGTTGAGCCCGATGACCGTGACCAGGCCGATGAAGGAGTTCCGCAGCGCGTGCCGGGTCAGCACCTGCCACCGCGACAGGCCCTTGGCCAGGGCCGTCACGGTGTAGTCCTCGGACTGCATCTGCTCGAGCAGGTCGGCGCGGAGGAACCTGGTGTAGAAGCCGATCAGCGGGACCGCGATGGTGATGGCCGGCAGCGTCTGGTCCCTGATCGCCGCGCCTGACCCCGACGCGAGCGCCGGGAACCAGCGCAGGTCGACGGCGAAGACCAGGATGAGCAGCAGGGCCAGCACGTAGGGCGCGATGGACAGGCCGCCCATGGACAGGGCCATGCTGGTCCGGTCCACGATGCCGCGCGGCCGGAGGGCGGACAGGACCGCCAGCGGCACCGACACCACGAACGTGATGACCAGCGCGTACAGCACGAGCTCGAGGGTGATCGGCAGATGCTGCCCGAGGATCGACGTGACGCTCTGGTTGTAGTACAGGGAGGTGCCGAGGTCGCCGTGGACCGCGCCGGCGAGCCAGTGTCCGTAACGGACCAGGACCGGCTCGTTGAGGTGCAGCTTTATCGAGAACGCGCGAACCTCCTGCGGGGTCGCGTTGGTCCCCAGCAGGGCCGAGGCGGCGTCGCCGGGCAGCGCGTTCAAGACGAGGAAGGTCAGGAACGTCACGCCCCACAGGACCGGTATCGCGATGAGCAGCCGCCGGCCGGCCACGCGCAGGGCCGGCGAGCCGGCCAGGCGGCGGTGCAGGGGTGCACCTGCCGCCTGGCCCGGCCCGACGCCGGCCGTGACCGAGGTGTTCACTGGGTTCGCATCATCCGTTGGTCGTGTAGACGTCCTGCCAGAGGATTCCGGGGAGCACGACGATGGTCGGGATCGCTGTGGTGAGCCCCGGCCCGAAGACGCCCTTGGCCGCGATGTTGTACCCGGCGATCGGGAACAGGAACGGCCCGTAGGCCATCTTCGCGATGTAGGCGTTCAGCGCGGCGTAGTCCTGGGCTCGCTGCGAGTTGTCGATCGTCGAGGCCGCGGCGTTGATCAGAGCGTCAACACGCTTATCGAAGACGCCGGTGAACGGCGAGTACGACGCGAACCGGAAGCCAACCCCCACGCCGGTACCCGGGTCGAACGCCCCGGCGGTCTGCAGGAACGACTGCCACTTGTGCGACTGGAAGACCGCGATCAGCCCGGTCAGGTCGAAGGTCTTCAGGCTCACCTTCATCCCGGCCGCCTGCCACTGCGTCTGCAGCGCCTCGTCCAGCGACTCGGCGACCGGGCTGGTGATCGTGTAGAGGGTCATGTTCAGCCCGCCGACTTCCCTGACCAGCGCCTTGGCCCTGGCCAGGTCGTAGCCGATGTAGCCGGGCACCACCGGCTCGTAGAACAGCCCGGCCGCGGCGGTGAACGACTGGGTCACCGGGTAGGTGTTGTTGAATAGCTTGGCGTCTATCTCGGCCGCGTTGGTGGCGTAGTAGATAGCCTGCCGGGCCTTGATGTTGTTGAACGGCGCGGCCTTGGTGTTGAGCTGGATGTCATAGGGCGAGGTTGAGGGCTCGGCGGTCACCGTGAAGTGTGACTTGAACGTGTTCACGAGCTGAGGAGTGGACATCCCCTCGTAAACCTGGCCGGAGCCGGCCAGCATCGCCTCGTACGCCGGCTCGTCGGCCGCGACGGGCTTGAAGATCAGCCCGTCGAGGTAGGGCTTGCCCGTCTCCCAGTAATGCGGGTTCCGCTTGAGCACTAGCTGCGAGCTCGGGCTGTCGCTGACGACCGTGAACGGCCCGGCGCCGACCGGCTTCAGCGCGAACGCGCTCTCGCCCATCTTGTTATAGGCCGTCGGCGAGGCGATCCAGTTGAAGATGTTGTCCTGGATGCCGTTGATGAACGGCGCGTCGACGTAGGGAAGCGTCAGCGAGACGCTGTAGGCCCCCGTCTGGGCGATCTTGGGCGGGGCGAGAAAGATCGGCTTGCAGGTGCAGGTGCCCTGGAGGTCGCGCTTCCAGTTCCAGACGACAGCGGCCGCGTTGAACGCGGTCCCGTCGGAGAACGTCACGCCCTGGCGGAGCGTGATGTTGATCGTCTTGGCGCCGTTCGAGAACGCGTATCCGGTGGCCAGGTCCGGGATCAGCTTGCCCCCGGGGCCCAGAGCGAACAGCTCGCCGAAGATGGAGTTCATGTAGCTCTGGTTCGCCGCGCCGTCGGTGTCCGTGGCGGGATCGAGGCCTGGCCAGGCCCCGGCGAAGCTGGCACCCTCCAGCACCGTGAGGGTTCCGCCGTGACGCGGCCCCGTTGACGTGGTGGGCGTGCTGCTGCCCGAGCCCGAGGAGGCGCAGGCGGCCAGGAGGGTGGCGGCGGCCGCCGCGAAGATGACCGGGGCGGACTTGGTGAACGGGACTCTCGGGTGCGTCTTGGGTCTCACGTCGGTGCTCCTGCTATGGGTGCTCCTGCTATGGATAGGCGTCAACGGCTGAGGACGCCGGGCCGCCCCAGGGTTGCCAGGCAACCGGTTCTCGGCAGACCCCGGTGCAATGAGCCATCTCACCAATGACAGCGCCAGCTTTCACGGCGCGCCCGGCCGCCGTCCACGGCGCTTCCACGGTGTGAAAGAGAAAGTGGAGGTGCTGACCCGGGGGATAACCCCCGGACCCCCAGACCGGGGGCTGTGCTTGCCCCCGGGGCTCCGCCCCGGACCCCTGCCATCCGCTCGGGCCGGCGGGCCGGCCCTCGCGTCTGGCACGGCCTTCGGCCGGCCCCCCGGAGCCCCCCTGCCGTCCGCTCGGGCCAGCCGCCGGCCGACCCTCGCATCCGGCATATCGCACGTTAAACCCGTATTTCGAATGTGTCCGGATCGTTTCTTGCGGAAGCGACATACTCATGCCAGCATGATCTGATTACCGCCTGTGCGCCCAGCACGTCACGCAGCACGCCAACGAGCGCGGCACGGTCGACAAGGGGGTCGAGCATGCGGGAATCTCTCGCCGCCCCCGAGGAGGCGAGCGCCCGGGCTACCCGCACGAACGCAGCCGGACGGCTCCTGGCGGTGCTCGACGCATTCGGCCACGAGCAGCGCGCGCTGTCGCTGAGTGAGATCTCACGCCGCGCCGGGCTGAGCCTGTCCACCGCGCACCGGCTGGTCTGCGAGCTGGCGAGCTGGGGCGCGCTGGAACGCGGGCCGGGCGGGCGTTACTCCATCGGATTGCGCCTGCTCGAGCTGGCGGCCCTGTCCCCGCGCGGCCTGGGCCTGCGCGAGGCCGCGTTCCCGGTCCTGGACGAGCTGCACCACCGCACCCGGGGCAACGTGCACCTCGGCGTGCGCGACGGCCTGGAGGTCGTCTACGTCGAAACCATTACGGCCTGCGCCACCCATCCGACGACCGGCCGGATGGGCGACCGCTGGCCGATGCACGCCACCGGCACCGGCCTGGTACTGCTCGCGTTCGCCGACCGGGACCTGCAGGAGCGGGCCCTCCGCGGGCCGCTGGAGCGCTTCACGCCGCTGACGGTGACCGACGGTGCCCAGTTGCGCCGCGAGCTGGCCCAGATCCGGCAGGTCGGGTTCGCCGTCGCCCGGGGCCGGATCACGGTGGATGACCTGGTGGTGGCGGTGCCGGTCTATGACCAGTTCGGCGACGTGGCCGCGGCGATCAGCGTGGTGGTCGAGACCGCACGGGCCAGGCCGCTGGTCCTGGCGAACATGCTCACGGTGGCGTCGGGAGCGATAACCCGGGGCCTGGCCCCGCATCCCGGGCGGCGTCTGGCGGCGGCCGCGCGGCGGCGCCCGGGGTCCGCAGTGAAGGGGGAATGGGCAGGCGGGTGGGGGGTCAGCGCGCCGGCCTGATCCCCAGCCAGCGGAAGGCGTTGTTCCAGGTGATGTCGTCGACCGCGGCCGCGGGCAGGCCTAGCGAGCGGAGCGTGCGCCCGGCCGGCTCCTCGCGCGGCATCGCCGGGAAGTCCGAGCCGATCAGCAGCCGGTCGGAGCCGAGCAGGTCGACGAGGAACCGCAGCGCCCGCCGGTCGAAGACCAGCGAGTCGTAGTAGAAACGACGCGCGTAGGCCAGCGGCGACGGCCCGCCGTCGTGCATGATCGCCCGCTCGGGCACCGCGGGCTCCTCGTTCCAGGCGCCGCTCCAGAAGTACTGCGCCCTGGGCAGCATCAGCGGGAAGCCGCCGGCGCCATGGCTGAAGCAGATCCTCAGGTCCGGGCATTTGGCCGCGGTGCCGCCGGTGACCAGGGAGGCGGCCGCAAGCGCGCCCTCCACCCCGACCGCGTAGGTGCCCCTGGCCGGCGCCGGCAGCCGGCCGCTGGCCGTCGGCATCGCGTGCACGAAGACCGCCAGGCCGAGCCGCTCGGCCTCGGCGAAGAACGGCAGGAAGCGCTCGTCGCCGATCGAGGCGTCCAGGACGCTCGAGGCGATCTCGACCCCGCGCAGCCCCTGGTCGCCGACCGCGGCCAGCTCGGCGGCCGCGGCTTCCGGGTCCTGCAGCGGCACCATGCCGAGCCCGATCAGCCGGTCCGGGTCGAAGGAGCACAGCCGCGCGGTGAACTCGTTGACGTGGCGCGCCAGGGCCAGGCCCTCGGCGGCCGGCAGGTCGTAGCGCAGCAGCGGCGGCATCGGCGTGAGCACCTCCGCGTCGACCCCGGATGCCGCCATCGCCTCCACCCGCCGCTCCGCCTCGAAGAACACGTCACGGGCCTGGTATCGCATGGCTCCGAAGATCAGCGTCCGGGCGGTGCTCCCGTCGACCGGCTCCATCCGGGGGAAGCACTCTGGAGCGTCGGCCGGGTAATCACGGGGCAGCAGGTGAGCGTGGGCATCGACCAGCACGGCAGCCCTCCGGGCGGTAGCAGCTAGGGCGGGTGGGGTTAGGGCGGGCGGGTGGGGCTAGAGATTGGGCTGGACCGAGACGTGGATCGCGGACTCGCCGGGAACCTCGCCGCCGAGGGTCTCGATGGCCAGCGCGGCGTCGTCCAGCCCGAACGTGTGGGTATGCATCTTCTCGAGCGGGAAGCGGCGGGACTCGAGCAGCGCGATCGCGTCCGCCATGCCCTTGCTGTCCACGCCGAAGGCGCCGCGGATGGTGAGCGCGCGGTTGATGATGACGTCGGTCCGCAGCGGGATCTCGCGGTTGCCCTTGAGCCCGGCCAGCACCACCCGGCCGCCCCGCCGCACGGCCATGAGCGCGTCAGCGACCGGCGCCGCGGCCAGGGGCGTCAGCTCGAGCGCGACGTCGGCCATCTCGCCGTCGGTGATCTCCTCCACCCGCCTGACCGTGTCCTCCGCGCCGTCGCCGTCCACCACGATCGTGTGGTCGGCACCGAACTCGCGGGCGACCGCGAGCTTGTGCGCGTCGGCGGCCAGCCCGGTGATGATGATCGTTCCGGCTCCCGCGGCGCGCGCCGCCACGACGGCCGCGATGCCGCGCTGTCCCGCGCCGAGCACGAGAACGGTGTCGCCGAGCTGCACCTGGCCGAGGTGGCAGGCCCAGCGCACGCCCGCGCCCAGCGAGTTGAACATCGCGGCCAGCTCCACCGGCAGGCCGTTATGGACCTTATGCAGCACGGACGTGGGTGAGATGTACATGTACTCGGCCAGCCCGCCCCACAGCGCCGGCTCGGTGTCGACGCCGGTCACCCCGTGGCCGTACTTCCGGTTGCGGCAGAACTGGTACCGGCCGGTCAGGCAGTCCTGGCAGGACCGGCACGGGACGATCACCTCCAGCGCCACCCGGTCCCCGGGCTGAACTCCCCAGCGCTGCGCGGCGCGCTCGCCGACCTCCTCGATGATGCCGAGCGGCTCGTGACCGGGAATGAAGGCCGGCCTCTGGCCGCCGAGATGGCCGCGGTAGGTCTCGACGTCGCTGCCGCAGATCCCGTTGGCCTCCACGCGAAGCAGCCCGTCGTCGGGGCCGGTTCGCGGCCGCGGGAACTCGCGCAGCTCGATCTGCCGCGGCGCGACCTGGACCGCGGCCCGCACCATGTCGGTCATCGCCGACCTCCCTCAATCTCAATCCTCGTGGATGATCACGCCGCGGATGTTCTTGCCGTCCTCAAGGTCCTGGTAGGCCTCGTTGATGTCGTCGAGCCGGTAGCGACGGGTGATCAGCTCGTCGAGCTTCAGGTCGCCGGAGCGGTACAGGCCCAGCAGCATGGGGATGTCGTAGAGCGGGTTGCTGTCGCCGAACAGCGCGCCGCGGATCTGCCGCTGGTAGCTGATCAGCATGCCGGCGTGCACATGCACGGCGTGCTCGTCGGCGTGGCCCATGGCGGTTATCGTGACCTTGCCGCCCTTGCCGGTCATCGCCACCGCGGCGTTCACCATCTCCTCGGTGACCACCGAGGGCGTGCAGATCACGTGATCGGCGAGCTGGCCCCAGGTGGTCTCGACCACGAACTCATGCGCCTCGATCGCGGTCGCGAACGCGTGGGTGGCGCCGAACACGCCGGTGGCCGTGTCCCGCTTGAACTCGACCGGGTCCACGACGATCACGTTCTTAGCCCCGGCGAAGCGGGCACCCTGGACCGCGTTGCTGCCGACGCCGCCGGCGCCGAAGATGACCACGGTGTCACCGGCGCGCACCCCGGCCGCGTGCACGGCCGAGCCCCACCCGGTGGGGACGCCGCAGCCGACCAGGCACGCGACTTCCCACGGGATGTCCTCGGTCAGCGGGACGCAGGCCCACTCCGACACCACGGCGTACTGGGAGAACGTGCCCAGCGTGCAGAACCCGCCGAGGTCCTCATCGCCGAGGTGGAACCGGAACGTTCCGTCCAGGAACATTCCCGTGCCGGCGTTCAGGCCCTTGACGCACATGTTCTGGTGCCCGGTCACGCACGGCCGGCAGGCGCCGCAGGCCGGGATGTAGGAGCAGATGAGACGGTCACCGGCCTTGACCCGGCGCACGTCCGGCCCGACGGACTCGACGACCCCCGCACCCTCGTGCCCGCCGACGATCGGGAACCGCGGGCGCGCGTCGCCCTTGGTGATGTGGTTGTCGGAGTGGCACAGCCCGGCCGCGTAGAACTTCACCCGGACCTCGTGCGCCTTCGGCTCGTCGAGCTGCAGGTCGGCTATCTCCCAGCCGACGTGCGGGCCACGGGCGATGGCGGCGCGCGTCGTGATGCTCATCTGTGGTGACTCCTAGTGCTCGTGGATGATCACGCCGCGGATGTTCTTGCCGTCGAGCATGTCCTGATAACCCTGGTTGATCTCGTCCAGGCGGTACCTGCGGGTGATCAGCTCGTCGAGCTTGAGGTCGCCGGACCGGTACAGGCCGAGCAGCCGTGGCACGTCGACCAGGGGGTTGCACGCGCCGTAGATCGCGCCCTGGATCCGGCGCTGGTAGCCGATGAGCATGCCCGGGTTCTCGTCGATCCAGCCGTTGCCCACGGCGGTGATCGTGACCTGGCCGGTCTTGCCCACCACCTGGATGGCGTTGTGGATGACCTCGTCGTGCAGGATCCCGACCGTGATGATCGCGTGGTCGGCCAGCTCGCCCCACGTGGTCTCGACCACGAACTCGTGGGCCTCCTTGGCGGTGGCGAACGTGTGGGTGGCGCCGAACACCCCCGCCATCTCCCGCTTGAACTGCACCGGGTCGACCACCACGACGTTCTTCGCGCCCGAGAGCGCGGCGCCCTGCACCGCGTTGCTGCCGACGCCGCCCGCACCGTAGATCACCACGGTCTGCCCGGGGCGCACCCCGGCGGCGTGCACCGCCGAGCCCCATCCGGTCGGCACCCCGCACGAGACGAGCGCGGCCACGTCGAACGGGATGTCCTCCGGGATCGCGATGCAGGAGAACTCGGAGACGACGGTGTACTGCGAGAACGTGCCCAGCACGCACAGCCCGCCGAAGTCCTCGCCGCCGGAGTGGAAGCGGAACGTCCCGTCGGGGAACTCGCCGGTGGCCGCGTTCTTCCCCGCGTCGCAGAGGTTCTGGCGCCCGGTCGAGCAGTACCGGCACGTGCCGCACGCCGGTATGAACGAGCAGACCAGGTGATCCCCGACCTTGACCCTGGTCACGCCAGGACCGACCGCGTCGACGACTCCGGCGCCCTCGTGGCCGCCGACGACCGGGAAGCGCATGCGCGCGTCGCCCTTCTGGATGTGGTCGTCGGAGTGGCAGAGCCCGGCCGCGTGGAACTTGATCCGGACCTCGTTGGCCTCCGGCTCGTCGAGCTCGAGGTCGGTGATCTCCCACGGCCGGCCCGGAGCGCGGCAGACCGCGGCGCGGGTGGTCATGCTCATGAGGACCCCCCTTCTCGGTGGTGCGGGCAGCGGACGGGTCACCCGCGGCCTGGTCCACGATGCCGCCGGGAAGAGGTCGCGCACCATACCCCTTTTCGCTTCGCGGAAGAGAAGCCGGATGCGAGGGCCGGCCGCCCGGGGCTAACACAGCCCCCGGTCTGGGGGTCCAGGGGTACCCCCCAGGTCAGCACTCCTTTCTGTGACGCGGAAGTGCCTGTTCCCCCCCGCTCGCGGCCGTGCTAACTTCCGCGACAGTGAAGAGGGATAGGGAGGCGGGCGGGGGATGGCACGCGGGACGGTCCCGGGCTTCGTCCCTCCGGCCGACACCTAAGGACTCAGCGTGATCGACAAGTTCCGGGCGGACGTGATGTCCGTGCTCGACGCCGTATCGTCGGGTGCCTCGCTCGCGGTCGGGGGCTTCGGCAGCTCCGGACGCCCGGACACGCTGCTGGACGCGCTGTGCGACCTGGACCGCCGTGACCTGCACCTGATCGTCAATAACGTCGGCAGCGACTTCACCGGCGTGGGCCGGATGCTGGCCGAGGGGCGCATCCGCAGGCTGACGGCGTCGTTCCCGGTGCTGCCGGAGTTCTACGACGAGTATTTCGCGGGGAAGGTGGAGTTCGAGCTGGTGCCGCAGGGCACGCTGGCGGAGCGGCTGCGGGCGGGCGGTTCGGGCATCCCGGCCTTCTACACGCCCTCCGGCGTAGGGACCATGCTGGCCGACGGCACGTTCGCGCTGCGCTACGGGGCCGACGGCGCCGCCGCCGAGCACCTGCCACGGCGGGAGACCCGCGACTTCGGCGGCCGTGAGCACGTGCTCGAGTACGGGATCGTCGCTGACTTCGGCCTGGTCAAGGCCTACCAGGGCGACCGCAAGGGGAACCTGCGGTTCCGCCTGTCCGCCCGGAACTTCAACCCGCTGGCTGGCATGTCGGGGCGCCGGGTGTTCGCCGAGATCGAGCACCTGCTCGAGGTGGGCGAGCTGCGCCCGGACGACATCCACCTGCCCGGGGTGTTCGTCGACGACGTCCTGCTCGCCTCTGACACATCGCCGAAGCAACCCTTAGCCCTAGGGGGGACGACCCCCCTATAATCCCCCGCCGGAGCAAAGCTCCGCGAAAAAGTAAGATCACGAGGTCCTAGCCATGACGGAGACCATCAGCACCGGCGCGGCGCGCGGTCTGTCCCGGGAGGGGATCGCGGAGCGGCTGGCCCGGGACCTGCGGGACGGCTACGTCGTCAACCTGGGCGTGGGCATCCCGCTGCTGGTCCCGCGGTTCATCCCGGCCGGCACCGAGGTCATCCTGCACGCCGAGAACGGCGTCCTGGGCCTCGGGCCGCCGGCGCCCCCCGAGCGGGCGGATCCCGACCTGACCGACGCCGGCAAGCAGCCCGCCACGCTGATCAGCGGCGCCGCCATCGTGGACTCCGCGATGTCGTTCGCCATCGTCCGCGGGGGCCATCTCGACGTGACCGTGCTCGGCGCGCTGCAGGTCTCGGCGCACGGCGACCTCGCGAACTGGTACGTGCCCGGCAAGAACCCGGCGGTCGGCGGCGCGATGGACCTCGTCGCCGGCGCGCGCGAGGTATGGGTGGTTATGGAACACGTGGACCGGGCGGGACGGCCGAAGATCGTCGAGGAGTGCACGTTCCCGCTGACCGGGCGGCGGGTGGTCACCCGCGTGTACACCGACCTCGCCGTGTTCCATGTGGCGGGCGGGCAGCTGCGGCTGAAGGAGTGCGCGCCGGGCGTGCGGCCCGAGGCCGTGAGGGAGCGGACCGCCGCCTCGTACGCCGAGGACTTCTCGGCGTAGTCCCGCAGCAGGACAGCCCAAGGGGGACGACGCAACCGTGCCAGTGGACATCACCGCCATCACCGCGATCGACGTGCACACCCACGTGCACCGGTCGGTGCGCGCCGGTCAGGACCAGGCCGACACCGGCAACCAGGCCATGGGCGAGTATTTCGGCATCGGGTCGATGCCGCACTACACCGTCCCCGAACTGGCCGACTACTACCGTCAGCGCACCATGGCCTGCGTCACCTTCA
Organism: Streptosporangiaceae bacterium; assembly: GCA_035934395.1. Classification (GTDB taxonomy): domain Bacteria; phylum Actinomycetota; class Actinomycetes; order Streptosporangiales; family Streptosporangiaceae; genus JASHPR01. Next base: position 4,124 of record DASYXX010000675.1, on the reverse strand, counting down.
CCATCGACAGCGTCTCCCGGACCGGCGACGAGCCGGTGCCGGACAATATCGAGATCGCGGAGCTCGCCGCCGAGCACTCCGATGTGATCATCCCGTTCGGGAGCGTCGACCCGGCCCGCGGCGCGGCCGGGGTGCGCCTCGCCCGGCGCCTGGCCGAGGACTACGGGGTCCGGGGGTTCAAGTTCCATCCCAGCGTGCAGGGCTTCTATCCGAACGACCGGATCGCCTACCCGCTCTACGAGGTCATCGCCGAGCACGGCCTCGTGGCCCTGTTCCACACCGGCCAGACCGGAGCCGGGGCCGGCACGCCCGGCGGCGGCGGGATCAGGCTGAAGTACGCCAACCCGCTGCACATCGACGACGTGGCCGCCGATTTCCCGGACCTGGACATCATCCTCGCCCATCCGTCCTTCCCGTGGCAGGACGAGGCCTTGTCGATCGCGACGCACAAGCCGCGCGTCTACATCGACCTGTCCGGCTGGTCGCCGAAGTACTTCCCGCCCCTGCTCGTGCGGTACGCCAACAGCCTGCTGCGCGACAAGGTGCTGTTCGGATCGGACTTTCCGGCCATCACCCCCGACCGGTGGATCAAGGATTTCGAGAACCTGGACATCAAGCCCGAGGTACGGCCGCTGATCATGAAGGAGAACGCGGCCCGGCTCCTGGGCTTCAGCGCCGCTCAGCGATGAACACCAGTTCGCGACCCGGGCGATCGGGTGCCTCTCGCACATCCAGCACTCGGTAGCCAGTTGCGGCGAGGCTCGATTCCACCTCATCGCGGCCGCGGAACCGCAGGGTCGAGTCCGAGGTGATCACCGCGCCGTCGGCGAGGAACGTGTAGGTGTAACGGAACGAAACCAGCGGAAGGCGCACGGCGGTGACCTCCAGGCGCTGCTCGACCGGGCCGGCTCCCGGGATATCCAGCAGAACCGGGCCAGGGTTCGCGGCCCACTCCTCCCAGGCCCGGCGTTCGGGACGCCTGGTCTCGAACACGAGGTGCCCGCGCGGGCGAAGTGCGGCGCGAATGGCCTGCAGGGCCTGGGCCAAGTCCTCATCGGTGAGAAAGACCTGCACCACGTTCCCGGTCATCAGCGCAAGATCAACATCGAACGCCGGTACCGTCGCGGCATCCCCATGGACCCAGGTAACCGCTCCGGCCGGGTCCTTCGATCTCGCGACCTCGAGCGACGCCGCGGCAGGGTCGACGCCCACGACAGTGCGGCCGTCCCGGGCCAGCAGGACCGCCAGGGACCCTGTTCCGCAGCCGACGTCGAGCACGCGGCCGGCGGCAAGCTCCCCGGCGATGTCCAGGTAGGCGGTCAGGTCATCTCGCCGTCCGTCAAAGGCGTCATACAGCGCCGCCAGGCGGGGGTGAGCAAAGATCGCGTCACTCACCCAGCGACCATATCCGCGGTCATCGAGGCGTCTCGTCCAGCGGGTGGTGAAAGGATCTGGGTTAACCGAGGTTCGGGGGCTGCGAACGTGATTCCGCGCACGGTGCGCGAGGCGCCGCAAGGTTCCACGTGGGCGCGGTGCACATCGGGTCACGCTTGCTGGGGATCGCCCAGCCGGGCGAGGTCCTGGTCTCGAGCACGGTCAGGGATCTCGTCGCGGGCTCAGGAATCGAGTTCGACGACCGCGGCGAGCACACGCTGAAGGGCGTCTGGGGCCAGTGGCATCTGTACACGGCGCGCGCAGCCTGAGCCCGCGAGGAGACGGCCAGCCTCAACTTGCGTGCGGGGAGCCGGGCGTCTCGTCCAGGGTGATCAGCGGCAGCGGGCCCGCCAGGTCGTCCGGGGCCGCCGGGGCGTAGGCGAAGTTCTTCGCCCGCGCGCCGCCGTCGACGGCGAGGTCGGTGCCGGTGATCAGCCGGGCGTAGTCCGAGCACAGCCAGGCGACCGCGTGGCCGATGTCGGTCGGGGTTCCCGTCGTCCCCATCGGGACCATCGGCGCCCGCTGCCCGGCCCACCGGCTCGGCCGGCGCCACGGCTCGTCGCCGGCCGGGCCGCCCAGCCCGGACCCGCTCTGCTGCAGGACCCCGCCCGGACCCAGCCCGGCCCTGGCCCGCTCCGCGAGCAGCTCCGGGTTATCCGGGTTCGGCGCGGTCGGGGTGAAGCCGTTGACCCTGATGCCGTACGGCGCGAGGTCCATGGCGGCGGCCCGGACGAAGTTGTTCACGCCGCCCTTGTGGAACGCGTACGCGATGATGCCCGCGGTCCCGGACCAGCCGTTGGACGAGGAGATGCAGACGATCGAGCCCTTGATCCCGCGCTCGGCCATCGCGCGGCCGACGTGCTTGGTGTTCAGGAAGTAGCCCAGCGACGAGACGCGCACGGCGCGCTCGAAGTTCTCCGCGGTCTCGTCGAGCACCCCGCGGCCGCCGAGCAGTGCCGCGTTGTTCACGAGGATGTCGATGCGACCCCAGCGCGCGAGCACGTCGCCGATGTACCGCTCGACCGCGGCCTCGTCGGTCACGTCGCCGGGCGCGGCCATCGCCTCGCCGCCGTTGCGCTCGATGCGGGCGATGCACGCCTTGATCGCCGTCTCGTCCACGTCGTTGCAGGCCACCCGGGCGCCGTACCGGGACAGGGCCAGCGCGACCCCGCTGCCGATGTTGGGCCCGACGCCCGTGACCAGCGCGACCTTGCCCTGCAGGGAGATCTCCACGGTCAGTGCTCCACCGATTTTCGCGGAGCTTGCTCCGCGGCGGGGGGTTGAAGGGGGGTCGTCCCCCCTCGGGCTGACACAGGATAGGCCAGCTCGATGCGGTCAGGGGGCACGCCGAGCACCGGGGCCAGCATGGAGCGCATGAGGTCCTTGGAGACCAGGCACTCCGCGCAGGCCTCGGGCCCGGCCGCGATGGCGACCTCGGCCCGGCCGTCGCGCACCGCGACGTCGATGCGGTAGTCATCGGCCTCGAGACTGCGCCGGATCTGGTCCAGGCGCGGCTGGTCAATGCCCATTACGCGCCTGCGAGAGCGCTCGCGACCAGGCCACGGGGACCGAGCGGCCGGACCACGGCGCCCAGCCGAACGGGCGGAAGACCATCGACATCGCGGCGTTGGCCGCGCCTGCCACCAGGATCGGGATGTCCCTGGCCGACGGCAGCATGGGGAACGGCGAACCGGCCCGCGCCGGGTCGCTCTCCGGGGTGTCCTCCCCGCCCTTTCCCGCCGCGACCAGGTCCGCGCGGTCGCGTACCGCGTGCTCGAACAGCCACTGCTGCACGTCGGCCCGGCTCCACCCGTACCGGCCGAACAGCTGGGCGTGCTCGGGGCCGAGGACGAGGCCCCCGCTCGAATGCCCGCCGCCCACATAGGCGCCGATCCGGGCCAGGGTGTCCGCGACGTCGGTGAGCACCGCTTCCGGGCTGTCCGTGCCCCGGTTGTCCACGTACTCGCAGGTCCTTATCAAGACGGCCGAGACCGCGTCGACGCCGGGCGCGACGCCGCCGACCACGCTGAACGGCTCCCACGGGGACAGTTCCTCGTTCTCGCCGAGGCACACCGACCAGCGCCCGGGCAGGCCCTGGGTCGCCTGCTCGAGCTCCTGCGGGCGGATCCCGTAGCCGTTGCGCACGATCAGCCCGATGGCCCGGGCGATCGTGGCGTTCGCGCGGAACCCCGGGCCGAACACGCCGCCCTGGTAGTTGATGCCCAGGCGGGAGCGGACCGGTCCGTTGACGACGATGAGCGGGGCCGGGCCGCTGGTGGACTGCCAGGCCCCGCGCGCCGACCGCTCCAGGTTCACGGCATCCCAGGCGGCCAGGACCACTGGGAAGTACTCCGGCCTGCAGCCGGCCATGATCGCGTTTGCGGCCGCCTGGGCCACGGTGATGCTGCGGCCCAGGTGCGGCGCGGAGCCGATGATCTCGTCCGGGCCGTGCTCGGTCGTGGCCAGGAACGCCTCGACGCCGGACCGGGTGGCCGGCGCCACCGGGAGCCCGTCGGTCCAGCCCTGCTCGTAGCAGTACTCGATGACGGCCCTGGCCTGCTCCGCCGGATCGGCGGCAGGCTCGGCCGGCCCGGCGGGTGGCCCCGTCACCAGGCCTCGGCCATCGTGCGGCGGGTCAGCATCCCGACGATGCCGGGAACCGCCGCGCAGGCCCGGTCTCGCACGCCATC
>DASYXX010000642.1:0-3492 GCA_035934395.1 Streptosporangiaceae bacterium | reverse complement strand
CCGGCATCTGGCCGGCGGCTCGCAGCTAGGCCGCAGCTTTCGCGCTCGTCGGTTACATGCGGCTGGAATGATGCACGACCTGCTTCCCATGGAAGCGGTGGCGGATGCTATCGGTCAGCGGATGGAGCTACCTGGGCGGCGAACTCGACGATGCGTCGCGCGGCGCTGCGGTCGGGATCCAGATCCGGGTTATAGATCGACATACTCCAGCCGGCGCAGCCGCCGCCCTGCAGAGCCGACGTAGTGGTCTGGGTGAGCTGCTGCCAGGTCAGCCCGCCGGCTAGGGAGACTTCGCCGGGGGCGCCGCATGCCGCGAACTCGCTGCGCGCCAGGACGTCGAGGTCGATATGCAGCCACCAGCGAGGCGCCTGCGCCACGACGTGCTCGACGGCCATGCGGGCGTAGCCTGGCGGGTCCGTGGACACCTCGTTGGCCGAGCGCAGCCACACCCGGTCAGCTATCGTCGGGACGCTCGCGGCCTGGCGGAAGAGCTGATCACGGGGCCCGAGCATGGCGATGGCGCCTGGGGCCAGCGCTGGCAGCCGGTCGCGAAGCGGCTGTGGCGCCCGCTCACCGGTCAGGCCCAGCAGCAAGGCGATCTCCATGTTCGCCGCCTCGCCACTCGGCGACAGATCCATCGGCGTGGCGTCCTCGTGCCCGTCCACGAACACCAGGCCCGCCCGGCCCGCGACATCACGCAGCGCGGGAACTGAAGCGAGCAGCGCCGCGCAATCGCCGCCGTAGATGAAGGGAAACCGGCCAGCCGACAGCGACGCGTACACGCGGCGGTGCAGCGCGTCGACCATCTGGAGCAGCGCCCGCTCGTTGAGCAGTCCCGAGCCGGCGGCGCGCTGCGGGACGGGGCCGGGCAGGACCAGATCGGGCCCCCTGGCCGCATCCGGGCCCAGCACCGCCAGCAGGCCCGCTGCGCGCAACGCTTGAGGCGCCCCCGCCTGGCCCGGGGAGCGGCCCATGCCGTCGAACGGTACCCCGATCATGTCGATCCGCTCCCCGCCCCCTGTGTTCCCGGCGGTCGCAGGTTTCCGCATCGCGTGCTCCTGGCCATAGCGGGCGGCTCGAAGTGGCGGGTCGAGTGTCGCCTTCGACCCTAGTGGGCCGCTCGAGCGTTCTGCGAGAGGGCGGAGGCAATGTGATGCCCATCGGCGAGACCTGAGCACAGCTGAATCGCGCTGAGTTTGACATCGCCACCTTGCTATTGGACGGCCCTGGCGCGGACACCGTCTTCGGGCCGATGCCCGGGCCGGCAGCCGCCACCATCGGATGTGTCGGGGTGGCGCCCCCTATGGAAGGACGCGGCATCGGCACCGCCCTGGTGGCACGCGCGTCGGAGATGCTGCGCGACCGTGGCGCCGGCGCCTGTCACATCGGCTGGACGGTCCGCGAATCTTTCTGCACCCGGGCGGGATACCGGCCCTGGCGACGCTACCGGATATTTCGCACAGCCACGAGCTGTCACCAGGCCTTGCCTTCCACCGGTCTGGAATGATCTCCAAAGATGCAGAGCCGCGCACGTCCTCATTTCGGCCGCTGGCCGAGCGATCGCAAGCTGGTTACCGAGCGTGGCCGAGGCGCCTGCTGAATGAGCGCGCAGTGCCGCCGTTCTGGTCGGCCGACGGCTTGCCTCGTGCCGGGTTCCTGTCCCCGCATAACAGAGTGATCGGCACGCTGGCCAGGACTACCCACAGGCTGATGTGGACGCGCGCCGGGGTTGCTCGGCAGGTCCGGGCTAGACGAGTTCGGCGCTGAGGGCAAGGCGGGTCAGGTCGGCGCGGCGGCGGCAGCCGGTCTTGTCGCGGATCCGGTCCAGATGGGAGCGGACGGTACGGACGGTGATGTGAAGCTGGGCGGCGATCTGGGCGTCGGTGCGGCCCTGGGCGACGAGGGTGACCAGCTCGCGTTCCGGGGAGCTGAGCTTGATCAGCGCTAGTCCCGGTGCCTGGGGTTGCTGGAGGCTGGCGCTGGTGAGCATGAGGGCGTACTCGGCGGCGGTGGCCCGGCTCATCGCCGCGCCGCGCTCCTGGGCCGCTCGCGCCTGGCCGGGTCCTAGTGCCTGCCGGGCTGCTCGTAGCGGTTCTTGCCGGCGCCGTGCGTCCCCGGGCCAGTCCTCCGTGCGCGGCAGGAGCGCGGTATGCGCGGCCCAGGCCGTGACGGCCTCGGCGTGGCGCCCGGTCGCGGCGCACAGGTGTGCGCAGTAGTCCAAGTAGTCTCCGATCCAGTTGCCGGACCGCAAGGAGATCTGGAGTGCTTCTTACAGGTGCGCGGCGGCGTCCTCGGTGCGGCCCGCCTGCAGGTCCAGCAGTGCCATCCGGGCCAGCAGGAGCGGCAGGTTCATCAGGTCGCCCGCGGCCCGGGAGGCGGCCAGCCCGGCCGCGCAGACGCTCTCAGCGGCGGCGAAGTCGTCGGCCTGGATCAGCATCTCGGTCAGCGACATGCTGCATGTCCGGGCCATAGACGCGGGGATGTCGCCTGGGACCCGGCCGGCCTGCTGGGCCAGTCGCACAGCCTCGCCTACGTCGCCGGCGCCGGAGGCGGCGAACGCGAGGTGCGTCACGGCCATCGCCTCCCCGAACGGATAGCCCAGGTCGCGGGCTATGGCCAGGGAGCGGCGGGCTTCCTCGGCTGCCTCGGGGATCTGGCCCAGTTCCCCCAAAGCCATGGACCGGCCGGCCAGGGCGTCGGCCAGGGAGCGGGTCGGACCGGGGCCGACGGCGTCGCGGAGCGCGGTGAAATGACTCAGCGACCCGGTCAGGTCAAACGAGAGCAGCGCTGCCCAGCCGAGCCAGTACTGCCCGGCGCACCACTGGTCGCTGCCCGGCTCGGCATACCCGGTGACCTCGCGTAGCAGCGGGTACTGGCCGGGCAGCCGGCCCCGCAGGGCCCACCACCGGGCCAGCGCGCCGGCCAGCCGCAGCGCCACTTGCGGGTCATCGCGCACGAGGCCGCGCCTGAAGCGCAACGGTCGCGCCGAAGTCGCGGCGACCATGTGCCGCTACTTGCTTTCGCAAGGCGATCTTTGGCTGATGTTCCTGATCGGCAGCCGCTCGACGAGCGGGCTTCTCACATCTGAGGGCTATATAGCGGCAGGAGATACAACGCTGCACCGTGCAAGCAAAACCCTCCGAGAAGTTCTCCGGCATTATTGGGTCGGGCTGGCCGGACTGGCAGTTATCACGGCCGGGTTCGTTTACCTCGCTGCGGCAAATCTTAGCGGCGGCGCAAAGGTCTGGACGTCCATCGCCGCGGTCGCCGGGTCCTTGGGTATATCAGCAAGGCGAGTCTCGTCGGTGATGACTCTGATTGGAAGCGGCGTGGTCGGTTAGGCAGCTGAGGCTGAACCGCAGCGCTCGGCGCCAACACGCGATCATGCCGCGTTCCGAGCGGTCGAGCTGCAGTCCTGATGGCCTGTTCGCCATGGGTGCCCGGGGAACAGTCTGCCCGATCACGCGGCCTGAGGCTGACAGCCAGCAGCAG
>DASYXX010000631.1:0-4112 GCA_035934395.1 Streptosporangiaceae bacterium | reverse complement strand
GGGGAACGGCGGCTTCAGCCGGGGCTGGCCGCGGAACCCCTCGAGCGAGTCGAGCAGCGCCGTCTCCTCGCCGCAGATGTAGGCCCCGGCCCCGGCGTGCACCACGACCTCCAGGTCGAAGCCCGAGCCCAGGATGTCGCGGCCGATGAAGCCGGCCTCGCGCGCCTCGGCCACCGCGTGGTGCAGCCTGCGGATCACGTGCAGGACCTCGCCGCGGACATAGATGAAGGCCTCGTGAGCCCGGATCGCGTAGGCGGCGATCACGATGCCCTCGATCAGCGCCTGCGGGTTGGCCAGCAGCGTCGGAATGTCCTTGCAGGCGCCCGGCTCCGACTCGTCGGCGTTGACCACGAGGTAGTGCGGCTTGCCGTCGCCCTGCGGGATGAAGCCCCACTTCACGCCGGTGGGAAAGCCGGCACCGCCGCGGCCGCGCAGCACCGATTCCTTGAGGGTCGAGATCACCTCGTCCGGCGGCATGGCCAGCGCCTTGGGCAGCGCGCGGTAGCCGCCGTAGCGGCGGTAGGCCGCGAGCGTGAACGAGTCAGGCTCGTCCCAGCGCGCGGTGAGCTCCGGGGTGAGGATGGTGGTCATCGCTGCCTCTCCGGCGTCCAGCCCTGCTCGCGGGCCTTGCGCAGGCCGGCCAGGCTCGGGTCTCCCGCGGTGTGGCCGCCGGTGGCCTGCCCGTCGGGGAAGCCGGCCAGGATCCGCGACGCCTGCTTCCAGGTGCACAGCCGCGGCGCGCCGCGGGTCGGCACGACGTCGGCGCCCGCGCGGAGCCCGTCGACCAGGTCGCGGGCCGATCGGGGGGTCATGTTGTCGAAGAACTCCCAGTTCACCATCACCACGGGCGCGTAGTCGCACGCCGCGTTGCACTCCAGGTGCTCCAGGCTGACCTTGCCGTCCGGCGTGGTCTCGTCGTTCCCGATCCCGAGGTGCTCTTTCAGGTCGGCGAAGATGGCGTCGCCGCCCATCACCGCGCACAGCGAGTTCGTGCAGACCCCGACGTGGTACTCGCCGACCGGCTCGCGCTTGAACATCGTGTAGAACGAGGCCACCGCGGCGACCTCGGCGTCCTCCAGCCCGATCCGCTCGGCGCAGAACGCGATGCCTTCCTCGGTCACGTAACCCTGCTCGGCCTGCACCAGGTGCAGCAGCGGCAGCAGCGCGGAGCGCGGCTTCGGGTAGCGGCCGATGATCTCGGTGGCCTCCGCGCCCAGCCGGGACCGGAGGTCGGAAACGGTGAGCGCCATTACCTGTCCACCCCCCCGATGACCGGGTCGATGCTCGCTACGGCCGGGATGACGTCGGCCAGCAGCCCGCCCTCGGACATCGCGGGCAGCGCCTGCAGGTGGTGGAACGACGGATCACGCAGGTGCACCCGGAACGGCCGGGTTCCGCCGTCGCTGACCACGTGGCAGCCGAGCTCGCCGCGGGCCGACTCGATCGCCACGTACGCCTGGCCGGCCGGCACCCGGAAGCCCTCGGTCACCAGCTTGAAGTGGTGTATGAGCGCCTCCATGGACTGGCTCATGATGTGGGCGATGTGGTCGGGGGCGGGGCCGAGGCCGTCCGGGCCGAGCGTCAGCCGGGCCGGCCAGCCGATCTTAGCGTCCTCGATCATCACCGGGTCCCGGGCGGGCCGCCCGCCGGCGAGCCGGTCCACGCATTGCTCGATGATCCGCAGCGACTCGTCCATCTCGTCCATCCGGACCAGGTACCTGCCGAACGCGTCGCACGTATCGCGCACCGGCACGTCGAACTCGTAGGTCTCGTAGCCGCAGTACGGCTGGCTCTTGCGCAGGTCCCAGGGCAGCCCGGTGGTACGCAGCATCGGGCCGGTGACGCCGAACGCCATGCAGCCGGTCAGGTCCAGGTATGAGATGCCCTTGGTCCGGGCCTTGAAGGCCGGGGCGGCGTCGAACAGCGCGCGGATCTCGCCGAGCTTCCCGGGCATGACCGCGAGGAACTCCCGCAGTTTCTCGATCGCGCCGGGCGGCAGGTCCAGGGCCACCCCCCCGGGCCGGATGAAGGCGTGGTTCATCCGCAGGCCGGTGATCAGCTCGAACACGTCGAGCACCTTCTCGCGCTCGCGCATCCCGTAGATGAACACCGTGGAGGCGCCGAGCTCGAGGCCGAGGGGGCCGATCCCGCCGAGGTGCGAGGAGATCCGGTTCAGCTCCATCATCAGCACCCGGATCACGCTCGCCCGCTCCGGGATGCGGTCGGTGATCCCGAGCAGCCGCTCCACGGCCAGGCAGTACGCGACCTCGTTGAAAATCGGCATCAGGTAGTCGGCCCTGGTGACGAACGTCACGCCCTGGGTCCAGGTCCGGTACTCCAGGTTCTTCTCGATGCCGGTATGCAGGTACCCGATGACCGGCCGCAACTCGGTGACGGTCTCCCCGTCCAGGGTCAGGATCAGCCGCAGCACGCCGTGCGTGGACGGGTGCTGCGGGCCCATGTTGACGACGATCCGCTCCTCCCCCGAGCGGTCGCCCGGCTCGCCCGCGGCCGCGACGAGCTCGTCCCAGTCCGCCCCGCCGATGTTGTAGACGCGGCCTTCGGCCGTATCGCCGGGGGCGGCCCCACCCGCCTGGCCAGAGGCGGAGGTGGAGGCGGTCATTGATAACCCCTTCTCTCGTCCGGCGGCGGCACCGTGGCGCCGCGGTACTCGACCGGGATGCCGCCCAGCGGGTAGTCCTTCCGCTGCGGGTGGCCCTTCCAGTCGTCCGGCATCTCGATCCTGGTCAGGGCCGGGTGCCCGTCGAAGACGATGCCGAAGAAGTCCCAGGTCTCCCGCTCGTGCCAGTCGTTGGCCGGGTACACGTCGACGAGCGAGGGGATGTGCGGATCGCTGTCGGGCACCGACACCTCGAGCCGCAGCCTCCGGTTGCGGGTGATCGACAGCATGTGGTAGACGCCGTGCAGCTCACGGCCCTCGTCGAGCGGATAGTGCACGCCGGACACGCCGGTGCACACCTCGAACGCGAGCGCGGGATCGTCCCGCAGCCGCCGCGCCACCGCGGGCAGGTGCTCGCGGCGAACGTGGAATGTCAGCTCGCCGCGGTCGGCGACCACCCGCTCGATCGCGTCCCCGAAGCTCGCGCCCGACTGCTCAAGCGAGCTGGACAGCGCGTCGGCGATCTCGTCGAAGTACGAGCCGTAGGGTCTGGGGCTGGACAGCGGCGGCGGGCGACGGACCTTGAGTCCGCCGTAACCTGAGGTGTCCGGGGTGCCGGTGACGCCGAACATGCCGGTGCGGACGACCTGCTCCGACAGGCGCTCGCGGCCGGCGAGCTCCGCCGATTCGGGGGCCGTGCCGGCGCCGTCGCCGGCCTGGCTGGGCGGGTTAGTGTCGGTCACCGGCCGGGTCCCGTGCCATGCCCCGCCGCGGGCTCCACGGCGGAGCTATCGGGTGCCGAGCCCCGCAGGCTGGGTACCAACGGCAGCCGCCTCAGGCGCGCCTGCTCCAGCTCGGTGATCTCGTTCTGCCGGTCCGCGCCCAGCTTCATGTTCTGGATCTTGTCGTGCAGTTTGAGTATGGAGTCGAGCAGCATCTCCGGCCGGGGCGGGCAGCCAGGCAGGTAGATGTCCACCGGCACGATGTGGTCCACGCCCTGGACGATCGCGTAGTTGTTGAACATCCCGCCGCTGGAGGCGCAGACGCCCATCGAGATCACCCACTTGGGCTCGGACATCTGGTCGTAGATCTGCCGCAGCACCGGCGCCATCTTCTGGCTGACCCGGCCGGCCACGATCATCAGGTCGGCCTGGCGCGGGGTGGCTGACGCGCGCTCCATGCCGAATCTGGCCAGGTCGTGCCGCGGACCGCCGGCGGAGAACAGCTCGAAGGCGCAGCAGGCCAGCCCGAACGTGGCCGGCCAGACCGAGCTCTTGCGCGCGTAGCCGGCCACCTTCTCAACCGTGGTCAGCAGGAAACCGCTCGGCAGGCTGTCTTCCAGTCCCATAAATGGCCCGCCCTTAGTCCCATTCCAGACCGCCGCGCCGCCACACGTAGGCGTACGCGACCAGAACCGTGACGACGAACAAGAACATCTCGACCAGCCCGAACACCCCGAGCCGGTCGAACGCGACCGCCCACGGGTACAGGA
>DASYXX010000600.1:0-1799 GCA_035934395.1 Streptosporangiaceae bacterium | reverse complement strand
GAGATCGACGGCCGCGCGTAGCACAGCGATCGCGGCGTCGCGGTCGTGCGGCGGCCCGAACACGCCGGGCCCGGCCAGCTGCATCGCGCCGAAGCCGACGCGGGTGAGCTCGAGGTCGCCGACACGGTAGATGCCGCCGGGCAGATCGCGGGATGGCATGGCTTCCTTCCTACCCGCGGGCGGATGCCGCAAGCGCCAGCCACGATGCTCCGGGCTTGGCGCAGCAGCCAGCGCCCCGGTCATCCTGGAGTGGCAGGACCACGATGCGCGGCCGCACGACTCGCGGGTTTGCGGGTCCTCAGGACTCGATGTGTGCCCAGAAGGCGCAGTTGTGGAAGGCGGCGAACCGGCTGGACGGCACCGACGCCGTGGCGCCCGGTATCAGCTCCAGGAGGCGCGGTGAGGCGCCAGCAAATCGCGGCCAGCGCGGCCGGAGCCCTCCGTTCGGGTTGCCGGTCGCGGCGAACTGGCTCCAGTAGCCGATGATCAGGTCGGACAGGCGGAGCTGCGCCCGGGTGAACGGCGGGAGCGTGTCCAGCAGCGGGATCCGCTGGAACACGTACTGCAGCTCGGTGCTGTGCGCGGCGCCCAGCGGGAAGCTGAAGTGGATGAAGAAGTCGTTCGGCGGGTTCGGGTCGCTGAACTCGTAGCCGTACACCTGGCTACGCTGGGTGAAGTCGTCGGCGAACAGCGCCGGGCAGCTGAACCGCGAGTCGGTGAACACCGCCGCGTAAGCCAGGTCGGGGGATTTGTAGCGGCGCAGCGGGTAGCGGGCGATGACCTTCCGCGCGTTCGCGGCGCCGAACGTCCCCGTGAGCACCTGCGGGTACTGCTGGCGGGTCATCGGATGACCCTGCAGGAGGTCGAAGCCTATCCCGACGAAGAACCGGCCCTCGTCGTGGTTGCTGCCCTGCAGCAGCGGGACGTGCGCGTAGCGCCCGGTGAGGAACGCGGTGATCGGGGACACGGGCAGCGTGGGCGAGCCGGCGACCGGGCTCCAGCGCATTCCGGCCGCGGCCTTGAGGATGCTCGCGGCCGGCTTGGCCCGCAGGCAGGCGGCTGCGGTGGCCGGCCTGGTGCAGCCGAGGCGGGCGGCCAGCGTGCCGCCCTGCTGCTCGGCCAGCTGGTGGGTGGGCGCAGGGAACAGGCACCCGCTCTCCGCTATCGCGCGCTCGAACAGCCCCCTGGCGGTCGGGGACGCCATGTGCATGCACACGCTCGCGCCGCCCGCCGACTCACCGAAGATCGTCACGTTGCGCGGGTTGCCGCCGAACGCCCTGGCGTTGCCGCGGACCCAGCGCATCGCCTCCTGCTGGTCCATCAGCCCGTAGTCGCCGCTGGACTGGTGCCTGCCGTCCAGCGACGGCAGGGCCAGGAAGCCGAAGGCGTTCAGCCGGTAGTTGATCGTCACCACGATCGCGTTGCCCCGGGCGGCCAGGACCGCCCCGTCGTAGATGCTGCCGGCCCCGCCGGTGAAGCCGCCGCCGGGGATCCAGACCATGACAGGAAGAGCCCGCCGGGCGGGTTCCAGCCGCGGCGTGTAGACGTTCAGGTTCAGGCAGTTCTCGGCGGTGCTGGGGGTCAGCACGCCGGTGGCCAGGCTCCCGGTCTGCGCGCACGTCGGCCCGGGCGTTGTCGCGTTCCTGACCCCGCGCCACGGCGCGTGCGGCCGCGGCGGGCGCCAGCGCTGCGCCCCGGCCGTGGACGCCGCGTAAGGGACGCCGAGGAACTCGCGCGCCGCCCCCGTGTCGAGGCCGCGGATCTCGCCGCCGGTCGTGCGCACGACCAGCGGAGCCTGC
>DASYXX010000539.1:0-2288 GCA_035934395.1 Streptosporangiaceae bacterium | reverse complement strand
AGCAACACCACCGGGCTGCCGTTATCGACCCGGTACAGCACCTGCCCCTGACCGATCACCCCCCCCGCCGGCGGCAGCCAGGTCAGCGTCCCGCCGCCCTGCCCGGTCACCGCGTACGACCCGGCATACCCCAGCGTCGCGCTCACCGGCGTCTGCGCCGACAGATCCTCCCGCACCACCCGCTGGGTCGTCGGCGCGGGCGCCCCCTGCCCGGCTCCGGACGACGCCGCCGCGGAAAACACCCCCGCCCGCCACGCCGACGCCGACCCGGCCGCCAGCGCCACCACTAGGCCCGCAGCCACCCCGCCTGCCACCCGTCGGCGCGGCCCCGCATGCTGCGCGGCCACCCTGGCCACCTCCTGCTGGCCCGCCTCCCCGCGACGGGAAACCGTCCCGCTCACGACCCCTCACCTGACGCGCTGTAGGGGAGTCCTGCGGGGATGAGTCTCTGGCAGGTATGCCGGGCCTGGTAGAACTGCGGTGAGCTGGGATCGATGCCGGAGGGGATGGGGAAGTGGACGCCCCCGCCGGAGAAGCTCGGGTCGGGGAAGCGGGCGATGCCGTGTGAGCGCATGCACGCGGCGGCGCTCAGGTAGTCCTGTTGCTCTTGGGTCGTGAGAGGAGCCTGCCCGGGTGGGCTCAGGCTTTGGCAGGCGGTGCCGGCCGCCCGGGCCCGGGATTCGCTGATCCCGAGTTGCCGCAGCTCGTGCTTATTGAAATGTCCGCTGCTGTCGGGGTCGGGGAAATTCGGTATCCCGTGGACGCGCATGCACCGGGCGAAGGCGAGTTCCTGCGAGATATACGCCGACAATGCGCCGCCGGTACCGGCGGATGACGGGCTGCCGGCGGATGATGGGCTGCCGCTGGATGACGGGCTGCCGCCGCATGCCGCCGTCAGCAGGGCGGCGGCGGCCATGACGGTGATGACGGCTGCGACTCGCATCCGCCGGGGCCAGAGCTGTCGTGGGCCGGGTCTCCGGCCGGGGCAGTTGTTCATCTTGTGCCTCCACGCGGCTGGGGCTGTGACTGTGGGTTCATGGCAGCCAGCGTCCCGGCCGGCGGCGGCGAGCGCACCACGCGCCAGAGGTAACGCGGGTCCCTCGCTGGGGGGATACGCCGGAGGTTTGCGCGGAGATAGCGTGCAGGTGTGCTGGACCGCGTGCGAAGCAGGGCGTGGGGGCTATCGGGCCGACTGATCGCCTCCTACATTGTCGTAACGCTCGCCGTCGTGGTGCTGGTCGAGGCGCTCGTGCTCGGATACGAGGCACCCCAGCTGGTGAACGACGCCCAGCTGCAGGCCCAGGTGGTCGCCACCGCGCATAGCTACAGCCAGCAACTCGCCCAGCGCTATCCCGGCGGCGTGCCGACCGGGACAGTGCTCGGCGAACACGGGTTCGGTCAGCTCGACTATGGGGGAAAGGCGGGAATGGCGCCGCCGAACCCGTACCTCAGCGTGCTGACCGTTCCGGCGATCACCGGCCCGATTTACGGGCACCAGGCGGTTACCGCGGTCGTGGCGGTCGCCGCCGACGGCACGATCGTCGCGTCCTCCGCGCCATCCCGCTACCCGCCCAGACGAGCGGCGGCCAGCGAACTCCCCCCCGAGGCGATCGCCGCCGGCCACAACATCGGCAAGCCCGGCGGCAGCGCGTCCACGCCGTACGGCAGCGTGCTCTGGTCGGTCTGGCCGGTCGGCTCCGGCAGCGAGCCGCGGGCCAGAGCGCTGGGACCGGTCGCATATGTCTACGTCCAGGCGCCATACTCAGCCGGGTTCATCAGCCCCATCCGCGTCTGGAACGAGCTGGGTCAGCAGCCCGGCACTGACGCCCTGCGGCTGGGTGCCTACGTGCTGCTCTTCGCCATCGTTCCGGTCGGCGTGCTGTTCGGGCTGCTGGCCTCACGCCCCCTGGTCCGCCGGGTACGCCGCCTGGAACGAGCCACCCTGGCGGTCGCCGACGGCGACTACACCGTCACCCTGCCCGTCTCGGGCCGGGACGAGGTCGGCCGGCTGGAGGCGAACTTCACCGCCATGACCCGCCAGCTCGGCTCCGCGCTGGCCGCCGAGCGGCAGCGCGCCACCGGCGACGCGCGCGCCGCGGAGCGAGCCCGGATCGCGCGGGAGATCCACGACGCGATCTCCCAGCACCTGTTCGGCCTGCGGATGATCGCAGCCGGGATGCGCAGGGCCGACCCGGGCAATCAGCAGGCCCGCGCGATCGAGCGCATCAGCGAGGAGGCACTGCGCGACATGCAGGCGCTGCTGATCGAGCTGCGCCCGGCCAGCCTGG
>DASYXX010000516.1:0-6289 GCA_035934395.1 Streptosporangiaceae bacterium | reverse complement strand
GGCGGTGCCCGGCGTCCACGATCGCGCACAGGGGCGACCCGTCGGCCCGGGACCGGCCGTCGCCGGCGCCGATCAGCAGCCGGGCCACGGCCTCGACCGGCCTCTGGGTCGCCGACAGGCCGATCCGCTGGAGCGGCTCGCTCTGCCCCGGCCCGCCCTGCCCCGGCCCGCCCGACGCGACGTGCTCGAGCCGCTCGAGCGTGAGGGCCAGATGGGAGCCGCGCTTGTTCCCGGCCACGGAGTGGATCTCGTCGACGATGACGGTCCGGGTCACGGCCAGCATCGCCCGGCCGCCCTCCGACGTCACCAGCAGGTACAGCGACTCCGGCGTGGTGATCAGGAAATCCGGCGGCCGCTTGAGCATGGCGGCGCGCTCGGCGGCCGCGGTGTCGCCGGTCCGCACCGCGACCCGGATGGTGGGCGCGCTCAGCCCGAGCTCGGCCGCGGTCGCGGCGATCTCGGCCAGCGGGCGCTCCAGGTTCAGGTGGATGTCGACCGCCAGGGCCTTCAGCGGCGACACGTAGACCACCTGCGGGCCGCCGCCCGGGTCGGCCCCGGACTCGTGGGCCCGGTAGATCCGGTCGATGCACACCAGGAACGCGGCCAGCGTCTTCCCGGAGCCGGTCGGCGCCGCGATCAGCGTGTGGCGGCCCGCGGCGATCTCCCGCCAGCCCTCCGCCTGCGGCCTGGTCGGCCCGGCCGTGAACCGCCGCTCAAACCAGGTCCGCACCGCCGGATGGAAGGACTCGAGCACCAGGTCACAGTAACCGAGCTCACCGACATTGCCGCTCGTGCTCGGTGAGCACCGATGAGTCCCGGACAAGACATCGATCTATAACGCAACCGGCTCCGACGCGAGGAGGACCTACGAGCGACACCGGGTTCACGACCCGCCTGTGGTTCGACACCGATGGCGAGGCGGCCGCGAACGTGTTCAAGAACTCACGGATCCCGTGCGCCGGCCAGGCCGAGACGGACTACTACAGGAACATCGCGGCGCTGCAGCGGGCCTGAGCGCGGGTGTAGGCGCTGGCCGGCAGGCACCCACTCGCTATGTTACGTGTTAGTAACAATCGCGGCCACGAGGCTAGCAGGGGTTACCCCTGCTTCCTTAGATGGGACATATGAGGTCAAGGTTAGGCGTCTTGCTGTCCGTGGCGGCTGGTGCGCTTCTGGCCGCCGCCGCCCTCCCCGCCGCTTCCGCGGCCGCGCGGCACGCGGCAGCGACCGCACCGCCCGCGTGGCGGGTCGTGCCTGTGCCGTCATCGGTGGTCTTGCCGGCCACCCTCAACGACGTCTCGGCCGCGGGCCTGGCGACCGCCTGGGCGGTAGGCGCCGAGAAGGAGACCGGGGTCCAGCGCGGGACACCGCTGATCCTGCGCTGGAACGGCCGTGCCTGGTCCAAGGTGGCACTGCGTGGCGTGCCCGGACCCGGTTCCCTCAACTCGGTGTCCGCACAGTCGCGATCGGACGCCTGGGCGCTCGGCAAAGGCAAGTCGGGAACCGTCCTTCTGCACTGGAACGGCCTGCGCTGGCGGACGGTTGGCTTCCCAGGCCGGGCCACCGCCATCATGTCGAGCGTGGCGGCCGCGCCGCATGGCATCGCCTGGCTGGTCGGCTCGCGGAAGAACGCCGCGGGGGCCAGCAAGATCCTGGTCGAGCGGTGGAACGGGGTGGCCTGGCACATCGTGGCGACCGGCCTGGGCCTGGGCAGGCTCAACAAGGTCCGGGTGTCCGCGGACGGTGACGTCTGGGCCGCGGGCGCCGATGCCAACTTCTTCCCCCTGATCGCACACGAGCATCGCGGCGTCTGGACGTCCTTCCCGGGGCCGTCACCGGACGTCACGACCGTAAACGACCTGCTGGCCAGGTCGGCTCATGACGTCTGGGCGGTCGGGTTCCTGTCGAATCCGCGGGCCTTCGCGCCGACCATCTCGCACTGGAACGGCAGCACGTGGACCACGATCTTCGTGCCTTCGGGCGTCATCAGCCAGAATCTGTCGATCTCGCCGGACCGCTCCGGGCAGCCGCAGTGGACGGGGGCGGATAGCGGGCTCAACCCGTCGGTTACCCTGTACGCACACTTCGACGGCACCATGTGGTCGAACGTGCAGGGCGCGACGCCGCTGTCCGGCGTGAACGTCGCCTTCACCGTGACCTCGCACATTCCCGGCACCAACGCCACATGGGCCGTCGGGGGATCTGCCGTCTTCGCCTCGCAGGGGACCATGCCGGTCAGCGCGATCATCGAGTTCAACCGCGGAACGCCGCCCGCCTGAGCGGTCAGGACGCGCCGGGTCGCGGACGGGGTAACTGGTCGCCCGGGGGTTGGTCGAGGTGCCGGCCAAGCGCCCTGAGTGCCCGGGACGTGGTGGACTTGACTGTGCCCCGGCTGATGCGCATGGACGCGGCGGTCTCAGCCTCAGACAGCTCCAGGTAGAACCTGAGCACCAGCGCTTCCCGCTGCCTGGCCGACAGCCGCCGCAGCGCGGCCTGCATCTCGCAGCGTTCGATCAGGTCCGTGACCTCTGCGCAGACGGGGTCCGGCGCGACGGGATCCGGCGCGGCGCGGCGCTCGGCCCTGATGCGGCGGCGCAGCTCAGAGCGGCAACCGTTCAGCACCGCCGAGCGCACGTAGCTCGCGGCCTTCTCCGGATCGGCCAGGTGCTCCCAGCGGCGGTAGAGCCCCCCGAACGCGTCCTGCACCACGTCTTCGGCGGTTGGCCAGTCGCCGACCAGCACGACGGCCAGTCGGATCATGCCGACCGCGTGAGCCCGGTAGAGCGCGGTGACCGCGCCATCGGCCTTGGAGAGGGCGATCACCGCTTGGTCGCTCCGCGCGGACCCCGGCTGCTGCCTGCTCACACTGCTAGTTGTCCGCAGCCGGCGAAATAGTTCCCCGCCCCTGGCGTGGGGTAGCCCAGCGGGCGTTTGGTTCCGGGCGGGTGGCGCGAGCGGAGCACCCCGAATGAGGTGGATGGCCCGTTGTACCGGTGACAGGCGGGTCAGCGGGCCATCCACCTTGTTGCAGCAGTGTCGTTGTATCTGGGCGGGCGGCCCGCGGTCACCTTACGCGTTAGTAACAATCGAGGCCAGGGCCTGGCCGGGCTCGGAGATATCGGTTTACAACGGCACCACCTGGTCGACCGTGCGGGGCGCGTCGGAGGCGCCCGGCAGCGCGTTCGACGTGGCCACCATCACCGCGCACATACCGGGGACCGACGCCACCTGGAGCCGTCGGGTTCTACGGGAACTCGGATGCCACGGCGGTGGGCCGCGGGATCATCGAGTTCAACCCCGGCTGAGCGATCAGGGCACGGGGCCGAATATCCGCGCCGCGACCTCGGCGGGCGCGTGGCGGCGGAGCACCTCCAGGGTTCGCTCGAGGTCGACGATGCCGGCGTCCGACCCGAGCGCGCTGACCACCAGCGAGGCGGCCGCCATGGCCAGCCAGGCCGCGTCCTCGACCGCCCAGCCCCGCAGCAGCCCGGTGATGAACCCCGCCGAGCACGCGTCACCGCACCCGGTCGTGTCGACCACGTGGGCCGGGAACGCGGGATACTCGAGGAACCGGTCGGCGGTGACCAGCGCGCTGCCTTCGGCGCCGCGGCTGACCAGCACGGCCTCGGGGCCCAGGGCCAGGACCTCGCGAGCGGCCGCCTCGAGGCCGGCGCAGCCGGTGAGCCCGCCGAGCTGGTCTTCGTTAGGAAGAAAATAATTGACGAACGTCAGCAGCGGGCGCAGCCTGGTCCAGGCCACGGCGTCGCCGGGGGCGAGCACGTCCATCGTCGTGATCACGCCGTTGCTCCGGGCGAACTCGAGGATGCCGCGGAGCGGCTCCCCGGCGAAGCGGCCCAGCACGTCCGGCCCGCCGACGTGCAGGACGTCGGCGGTCGCGATCACGTCCAGGTCGACGTCCGCCCGGGTCAGCGACGCGGTCGCGCCGGGAGCGTGCAGCGCGGGGCGCTCGCCGTTGGGCCGTATGGGCAGCATCGTGGCTGAGGTCTGCAGGCCGGGCTTGCGGGCCAGCAGCCGCGTGTCGACGCCATAGCCGTCGAGCAGCCAGGCCAGGAAGTCGGCGAGGCGGTCGTCGCCGACCGCGCCCATCGCGATGACCTCGGCGCCGAGCTTGGCCAGGTCCACGCTCGTGCCCGCGGCCGTGCCCGCCGCCGTGATGCGGATCTCGTCGAGCAGCAGGCGGCCCTGGCCGGGCGGGATGTGGGTGACCGGCCGGCCCAGGATGTCGACGATATGAACGCCCAGGCTGACTACCCGCCCGGGGGAAGTCTCGATCATGTCGCACCGGCTTCGCATCAGTGGCCTGACTGTGTTATAGGTCAAGTGTCCGATAAAGGAGCGTGAATCGTGACCGAGGTCGTCAACCAGCGCAGGATCAGGACCGCGGACGCCGCCCTGCGGGAGCGGGCCAGGGCCGTGATACCCGGCGGCATGTACGGGCACATGAGCGCCAGCGGGCTGCCGCCCGAGTACCCGCAGTTCTACGGGCGGTCGGAGGGCGCCCACGTCTGGGACGTGGACGGCAACGAGTACGTCGACCTCATGTGCAGCTTCGGCCCGGTCATCCTCGGGCACAAGCATCCGGCCGTCGAGCGGGCCGTGGCCGCGCAGCGGGCGCTGGGCGACACCCAGGCCGGGCCCGCGCCCTGCATGGTCGAGGCCGCCGAGTTGCTGGTCGACCGCGTGGCCCACGCGGACTGGGCGATGTTCGCCAAGAACGGCACCGACGCCACCACGATCTGCCTCATGGTGGCCCGGGCCGCGACCGGCCGCAGCACGGTGCTCGCGGCGACGGGCGCCTACCACGGCTCGGCGCCGTGGTGCACGATCCGGCTCGACGGCGTGACGCCCGGGGACCGCGCGAGCATGGCGTACTACGAGTTCAACGACATCGCCAGCGTGGAACGGGCCGCGGAGCAGGCCGGCGGCGACGTGGCCGCGATCATCGTGTCCCCGTTCAAGCACGACGCAGGCTTCGACCAGGAGCTCGTCGACCCGGGGTTCGCCCGGGGACTGCGGGCGCTGTGTGACCGGATCGGCGCCGTGCTGATCATGGACGAGGTCAGGGCCGGCTTCAGGCTGAACGACGGGGGAAGCTGGGAGCCGATCGGGGTCGCCCCCGACCTGAGCGCGTGGAGCAAGGCCATCGGCAACGGCTACCCGCTGGCCGCCGTCCTCGGGACCGAGAGCCTCGGCGCGGCCGCCTCGCGGATCTTCGTGACCGGGTCGTTCTGGTACCAGGCCGTGCCGATGGCGGCGGCCGTCGCGACGATCACCGCGATCCGCGACGAGGGCGCGGTTCCCGCGATGGAGCGCATCGGGAGCAGGCTGCGGGACGGTATCGAGCGGCAGGCGCAGGCGGCCGGGCTGACCGTGTTCCAGACCGGGCCCGTCCAGATGCCCAACCTCCGGTTCGCCGGCGACCGGCGGTTCGCCAAGGCCGGGGCGTTCTGCGGGGCGGCCGTCGAGCACGGCGTGATCGTCCACCCACGGCACAACTGGTTCGTCTCCGCGGCGCATACCGACCAGGACGTCGAGCACGCGCTCGAGGGGACCTGGGAGGGCTTCCAGGCCGTGCGCCGCCAGTTCGGCCCGGGCTGACCGTCCCGCCGGCGCCCCGCCCGGTTCGCTCCGCCTGAGTGTTCCGGCTTTGCGGCGTATCGCAGGCCGACATGTGTCCCGGCGCGCCGGCCGCAGCGGGCCGCCCGCCACCGAGCCGACTTGATCATAGGTTTCACTGCCAGCCTCGGCATCGACGTCGAAGCCATCCGCCGCGACCCCGCCACCAGGGGATTCGCCGCACTGCCCCGCTGCTGGGCCGTGGAACGGACCTTCGGCTGACTGATGCTCCATCGCCGCCTGCGTCCTGACCAGGCGGCGGAAGACGGAGGGAAGAGGGAGTCAAGAACGCTGCTGCAGGCTATCGACAGAGGCCCGCGAAAAGGCAGGCCGAAGCAGGGTGCGGAGTTAACCGCCGGAAGGCGCCAGCTCAAAATAGCCCGGGCTGATGCACGCATGGCGAGACGCAAAGGGAAAGGATGAGAAAGGCGCACCCAGCACTGCTGCCAACGGTCTAGTTACCGCCTGCCAAAGTAAGTTCTAGCTTGAATGCCGGACGAGCCAGGCAGGCGGGGCCACGACTGCGACCGCCACCGGGAATTTCCGGGCGTATCTGTGACGGGGAATCTTCGATTTGGCGTGTCAGGACCGAATGCCTTACGTCCGCCTACACGAAAGGAACCATCATGAGTTTAAGAAACAAGCGTACGGG
>DASYXX010000493.1:0-17260 GCA_035934395.1 Streptosporangiaceae bacterium | reverse complement strand
CTGCTGGCGCTGTTCACGATCGGCGAGACGCCGTGGAGCCAGGGCCAGCGCGAGGTGATCGAGCGGCGCGCGTCCAGCGGCGCGCTGGGCATCGTGGGACTGCACTCGGCCACCGACGCCGCCTACCAGTGGCCCGCCATGGGCAGCCTGCTCGGCGGGCGCTTCAGCGGCCACCCGATCACCGGTGACCTGCCGATCACCGTGGTCGACCGCTCGCACCCGGCCACCGCCCACCTGCCGTCCCCGTGGATCTTCCGGGACGAGCTTTACCTGTTCCGCGAGCTTGTCCCGGACGCGCGCCTGCTGCTGGCGGTGGAGTTCGGCGGGTCGCAGGCCAGCACCCTGCCGATCGCCTGGTGCGTGGAGCGCCCGCCGGTCCGAACCTTCTACACCGCGCTCGGGCATTTCGTCGCCGCGTACGAGAACGCTGACTACCTCGGGCATGTCCTCGGCGGGATCCGCTGGGTGCTCGGGAGCGGATGACGTTCGCCGCGCTATCCGGGCGGGCGGTAGAGCTCCTCGACCCGCTTGATCTGGGCCACGGACCGGTTGACCAGCACGTCGTGCCGCTCGAGCTGGCGAAGCACGTGCCCGCTGCCGTTGGCCAGGAAGGCGATCCCGTCCTGCCTGCCCCGCAGCCGCATCCAGACCGCGACGCGGCTCCAGCGCAGGTGCACAAGCTCCGCGATCGCGAGCTCGTCGTACCGCGCTTCCCAGGTCGGCACCACCCACCGGCTCACGACATTCCCGCGCAGCCGCACGCCCCAGTCGTAGAACTCCAGCCGGGCCAGTGACCCGCTGGTGACCAGGCCCCTGCACATCACTCCGCCGTAGAACAACGCGACCAGGTCGCCCGCTGGCGGGTCGACCGTCCGCCCGCAGGACTTCGCCCGCCTGATCCAGAAGAACAGGCCCGCGCCCGCCACGAGGGCAGCCGGCACGACGACCAGTATGGCTGGTAGCACCGCTCCTCCCAGATCACGTTAACTGGACGCTACCTGACGACCGGCGACATTCCGCGCCTCCGAGAGAAGTGAGATGACCGAGCCCACCAGATTCGAGACCCTCCGCACCGACCGGCTGCTGATGCGGCGCTGGCGGGAGTCCGACCGTGAGCCGTTCGCCGCCCTCAACGCCGACCCAAAGACCATGCGGTTCTTCCCCGGGACGCTCGACCGGGCGGCCAGTGACGCACTCGTCGATACCATCGAGGCGCGGTTCGACCGGCTGGGCTACGGGCTCTGGGCGCTGGAGGTCTCCGGGACCGGCGAGTTCATCGGCTTCACCGGGCTCAACCCGATGCCAGACGGGGTGCCCGGCGCCGGCGGCGTCGAGGTCGGCTGGCGCCTCGCCAGGCAGGCCTGGCATCACGGCTATGCCACGGAGGCAGCCCTGGCCGCGCTCGGGGTGGCCTTCGACGGCGTCGGCCTGAGCGAGATCTGGTCCATGACCGCCGTGCTCAACGAGCCGTCCGCGGCCGTCATGCGGCGCCTGGGCATGACCGAGGTGGCCAGGTTCCTGCACCCGAATGTCCCGGCCGGCCATCCCCTGCAACCACACGTGGCCTACCACCTCTCCCGGCCGCAGGCCTGCGACCCGGCGAACTAGGGCCTGGCCGGGCCTGTCAGCCCGGGGGCACCTCGTGGCAGGGCCGGATGATGGTCTTGCCGCCGAGCTCAGTGTGCGGGGCCTGTCGCACGATGTCGACGACCGCGTCGAGCGACGGGGCGTTGACGAGCAGGTAGCCGTAGACGTCCTCGGCCTGCAGCGGCCGGTCGGACACCGAGTCCCTGGAGACCTCCGTGGCCGTCGCGGTGAGCGGGAGACCTGATTCCAGCGTGCCGGCCTGGACGAGCGACCGGATCCAGTCCGTCCACTTGCGGTTGTAGGCCTGCGTCTGCTCGTCCGACGCCGTTGGCTGGGCGGCCCGCCCCTCCAGCAGCAGCAGGAACTTTGCCACGTTCGCTCCCGTAACTGGTAGTACCGGTGACGACAGCTCACCTTCATACTGGTTCCATGCCGGGACTGTCAACGGGTTACTGGCTGTCGACCCAGAGCGGGCGCAGGTTCGCGTTCGACGCCGGCAGCTTGTGCCTGGAGTTCGCGACCACCGGCGGAGAGGGCTACCGCAAGGCATGGGAGACGCTGCACCAGCCCGCCGACCTGGCCGCCTGGGCCGCGCGGTCACGGCTGGGCGCGGCCGCCCGCATCGACCCTGCCGACGTGCGGCTCACGCCCGGCGACCTCGCGGCGGCCGGGGTGCTGCGGGAGGCGATCTGGTTCGCGGGCACCGAGCGTGCCCTCGGTCGGCGGCCGCGGGCCGCGGATCTGGTGGCCATCAACGACGCGGCCGCCACGGTGCCCATGACGCCGGTCATCGACCTGGCCGACGGGCATCGGTCGTGGGCCGTCCCGATCACCGGCCCCCAGCTGCTGTCCACGGTCGCCAGGGACGCTATCGAGCTGCTCACCGGTCCGATGGCCGCCAGGATTCGCCAGTGTGCCGGCCAGACGTGCTCGCTCATCTTCGTCGACACGTCGCCGCCCTCCCGGCGCCGGTGGTGCTCGATGGAGCGCTGCGGGAACATCGACAAGCAGCGGTCATTGCGGGCCCGGCAGCGCGAGGCCCAGCCGCGGGGCGCCCCCCGCGAGCCGTAACCGCGGGGGGCGCGCCGACCGCTACCGGTGCTCTATCAGCGGGAGGTTGCTGCCGCCGGTGTCGTACACCCCTGCCGTCCACAGCTGCCCGCCGATCGCGCTGACGGTGCCGAGGATGTTGCTGCCCGAGCCCGGGTTGGGCGCGGGGTCCACGCTCCAGTGGCCGTTCACCCCGCGCAGAACCAGAACCTCGTTGTTGTCGGTCACCGGGTTCACGAAGGTCCCGGTGGCCCAGACGGTGTCGCCGGTCACCGCGATGCCGTACAGCATGGTCCAGATCGATCCGACCCCGGACAGGTCGGCGACGGACCAGTGCCCGTTCTGGAAGTGCTCGATGATAGGCCTGCCGCCGTCGGGGCTGTCCGACTCCCCGTCGACCCAGACCTGACCCCCGTTCACGGCCACTCCCTCGAGCATGACCGAGGAGACCGTGGACACCGGGGTGCTCACGACTGACCACCGGTGCCCGTTCCAGTGCTCGACCAGCGGCTGGTCGGGCGCCTGCGTGCCGAGCCGCTGGCCGACTGCCCAGACGTCATCCCTGGCGACCGCGTCGACCGCGTAGAGATGGTTGCCGGTCGAGCCCGGGTCAGGGGTCGGGACGACCGACCATCGCCGACCGTTCCAGTGCTCGGCCAGGGTCTCGAACAGGCCGTTGCCGCCCTCTCGGTCGCCCACGACCCACACGTCGGAGGGCGAGACCGCCGACGCGCCGAACAGCATGTCGCGGACCGAGCCGGGCTGCGGGTTGTCGGCGATCGTCCACCTCGCGCCGTTCCACACCTCGATCAGCGCCCGGTCCTGGTAATCGGCGTTGAGCCGCTCCCCGACCGCCCACGCGCGTCCCCCCTTGGCGGCGACGCCGTAGAACGAGGCGAAGTTCGGACCGAGGTTCGGGGTCCGCACCACCGACCACGTGACGCCGTTGTAGTGCTCGGCGAACGTGAGCGTGGCGTCCTGGTTGCTGTTCTTCGCGTCCGGCAGGAAGTCGCCCACGGCCCAGACGTCATGCGGCGACGAGCCCGCGACCGCGCCGAGGCTGTTGTCGTTGGTGCCGAGCAGCTGCGTCCGCTGCACGGTCCAGCCGCCCCCGCTCGGCGCGCGCGTGGTCATCGACCTCGGCTCGGGGGGCGAGCCGGGTGTGGGGGTTGGCCAGCGAAGCTCGGGCAGCACCCGGGTCGCGATCGACCTCGAGCCGGTGACCGCGACCAGCTTGGTCAGCGGCTGCACGTGCTTGGTGTCGCAGGTGAACTGCAGGCAGCCGAGGCCGAACGCGTGCTGGATGGTGCTCAGCAGCGAGTAGTGGTTTGCCGGGCTCGCGTCCTTGACGCCGCGCGGGCCGTGGCTGGTGATCACGATCGTGGCCACCTGGCCGGCGCCGGGGTTGGCGTCGCAGCAGCCGGCGCTGTTGTCGCCCTCGTCAAACGTGATGAGGATCGCGTTGTCGGCCTTGTGCCAGAACGAGGCGTGAGTGATCTCGGCGACCAGCTGACCCGCGTAGGCGTCGCCCACGGCGACCAGGTGCTGGTTCTGCGGATCGAAGATGTTGCCGCTGTCCAGGCAGTACGGCGGGTCGCCATGCATGTCGTGGCACTCGTCTGGGATCACGTAGCTGAACCTGGGCACGGCGCCGTCGCGCAGGTCGCGGGCCAGCTCGCCGATCGGGACCTGACGCGAGAAGTCAAAGGGATTGTGCGAGGTGGTGTAGTTCTGGATGCCGTCGTGCTTGGAGACGTACAGCGGGTCGCTGTCGGGTGCCCCGTTGCACTTGGCCGGATAGCAGATCCCCTGGTAGTCGGGGTGCGGAAGGGCCTGGAGGTAAGCCTTCCAGCTGATCCCCGCGTGGTCGAGCTGGCTGATCAGGCTCGGCGCGGCCACCCGGTTCTTCCAGTAGGCGTCGTCGCTGTTGACCCCGAACGTGTTGCCGCCCAGCAGGCCCACGTAGTTGGACTCGCTGCAGCACGGGCTCACGCCGAAGTAGTCGGTCTCGAGCCCGAACGTCCTGGCCAGGTAGTTGAGGTTGGGCGCGGCGCGGTTGCCGATGATGTCGTGGAACCCGTTGTTCTCCTCCATGATGACGAAGACGTGGGCCAGGCGAGGCACCGACGGCGCGGGAGACGCCGAGGCCAGTGCCGGCGCCACGGCGAGGCCGATGGCGGCGGCGAGCATCGAAAGGCACGCGACCGCCGCGGAACGCCGCGGCCGACGTCCAGCAAAAAGACGACATCCATAACGTCCCAAAACCGCAGGCATGCGCATAATTCCACCTCGTCACCGGTACCGGGGGGCCAACGGACGATCTGCGCGACGACCGAGTCAGTTAGGAACCTAAGCAAGCCCAGCTGAACGGATCATGACGGGTTCTTTGACAGCCGATTACGTCTTTGTCTCGGGCGCACACGGGCGCACGTATAGCTCGGCACGCTCGCCCTGTGCCGGCAGCACCTCTGGCGGGCCTGAGGTATCTGGAGCGCCCCGCTTGGCTCTGTAGGGGTAGCGGGGGTGCCGATTCGCCGTGCCCCATGTCAGAGGGGACGTTCATGGACCTGATCAGCCATACGAAGCGGCGGGCAGCCGCAGCGGCGATCGCCTGCGCCGCGATCCTCATGCCCTCGGCCGCCCTGGCCGCCGCCGCGCACCCGGCCGCGCCGGGGGCAAGGGAACGGCCGGCCGTGGGCCCGGTGCCGCGCGGGTTCGCCGCCGACTCGGTGACGTTCGTCTCGCCCCGCGAGGCGTTCGTGCTGGGCACCGCCCCGTGCGCGGTGGCGCCCTGCACCTCGATCGTGCGGACCCTCGACCGGGGCGCCTCCTGGCGCGGGGTCCCCGCTCCCGTGGTCAAAATCGGGGGCCCGGGCGCCGCGGGCGCCGCCGTGTGGGGCATCCGGTTCGCGACGCCGTTGCACGGGTTCGTGTTCGGCACCGGGCTCTGGGTGACCACCGACGGAAGCGGGCACTGGACCCAGATTCCCGGGCCCGGCGGTTCGATCTTCTCGCTGGCCACCATCGACGGGCAGGTGCTCGCGCTGACCGTTCGGTGCACGCCGGCCACCGGCTGCGCCAGGACCGGCACCCTGATGCGCAGGCCGCTCGGCGGAGGGCGCTGGTCACGGGTGACGAGCGTCAGCTTCGGGTTTGGCTTCCTCGACCTGATCGCGACCCAGGCCCGGGTGGCCGCGATGCTGGACGGCACGCACGTGCTGGTCACCAAGGACGGCGGCCTGTCCATCGTCAGGCGTGCGACACCATGCACGGGGCGGTTCGTGGACGTGGCGGCCTCGGTCGCCGTCACCTCTGCGAACGGCCTCGCGCTGCTGTGCGCCGGTGACAGTGCCTCGGGCCACGAAATCAAGGATGTTTTCGTGAGCGGCGACGACGGGCTGCACTGGCACAAGACGGCGGGCAGGCCGAGCAACGACGGAATACTCGGCACCATCGGCGCGGCCTCGCCTGCCCAGCTGACCGTTACCGCAGACAGCTTTGAGAGCTGGCTCTACCACTCCGCCGACGGAGGCCGCACCTGGCGGACCGCACGCGTCTTTGCCGACGCCGGCCTCGGCTGGGCCGACCTCGGGTTCACCACCACCGCCGACGGCGTCGTGGTGCACGGGGCCGTCGATCGTGACGGCAACCCCGACCACCGGCCGGGTCAGCTGCTGCTGACCGGCAACGCCGGCGCGAGCTGGGTGCTGGTGAGGTTCTGACCGCCTCGCCAGGTCCCGGGGTGGGCGGCCCGGAACCTCACATCGTGTAACGGAGGTTCCGGGCCGCGCGGTCGCCGAGCTCGGCGTCGCCGGTCCAGGTCACCAGTCCCGCGTCGATCTGCTCCTGCGGGTCGATGCGGCCGCAGGCCAGCTGTACAAACGTGAGCGAGTCGGTGCTGAGCTCCACGTCCGGGCGCTCGATGGGGCCGACGAGCTTGGCCCTGCCGTCGACCGCCACGTACAGATCGCGGTGCAGCGGCCCGGTGAGGTGGAACACGATGCTGCTGCCGCTGGGCAGGCCGACCTTCTTGCCGACGATGTAGCCGAGCGAGTGCTCCACCTCGGCGAGCGCCATCTCGGCGCGGGCGTCACCGTCGTCGGTCCGCAGGCCGAGCGGCGTGGTGATGTCACGTTCGTGCACCCAGATGTCGAACACGCGAAGGGCCATGAACGAGCCGTAGCTGCCCGGGCCGACCGGCGTCCAGGACGGCCGGCTGAGATCATCCTCGCTGAGCGCGGCCAGGTCGCCGCGGCGCTGGCCGAACACCTCGGCGACCCGCGCGGCGAACGCCGTGTCGTCAAGGTCGGCCGTCTGCTGCGTGAAGGCCGCCACCCGGTCGAAGGGTGGCACCTCATCCGCGCTGCCCGGCATCCAGCCGACCAGCATATTCTCGACGCTGGCCACGTGGCCGACCACGCCACGCGTCGTCCAGTCGGGGCACAGCGACTGCGCCTGCCACTGCGCGGGAGACAGGACCGCGCCCAGGTTCTCGATCGCGGCGTAAGACTGCTCGAGGGCGTCGCTGATGCCGGCCAGGTCGGTCATGGCGTCTCCTTCTGAATGGTTACCCAGTCCCTGGCCTCGAGGTAGGGCTGGAACGTGCTCGCGATCGCCTGGAGGTCGGCCGGGCGCTTGGGCCGCTGCACCTCGTACAGGTTCGGGAACTCCAGCCAGCCGGTCAGCAGCCGCCACAGCCGGACCGCGGCCTCGCCGGACGGCGGCTCGATCAGCACGGGCCCGAACAGGGCCTGGTCGTCGCCGAACACCAGGGTCGGCACGCCCCATCCGCCGAGCCCGGTCACCCGGTCATGGTCGGCCCGCACCTCGTCGTGCGTGCTCGGGTCGTCGACGGCCAGTCCGACCAGGGCGGGATCCAGGCCGAGCCGGCCGATGAGAGCCTCGGCCACCTCGCGGCGGTGCGGCTTGTTGCCGTCGACGTGCAGCGCCGATCCCGCGGTCAGGTACCAGCGGTCCAGCAGCGGCGGGTCGATGCGGCGCAGCAGCGCGCCGACCCGCATCATCGACCAGCCGTAGGACCACTCGCGCTGCCACGGGTGCTTCTTGCCCTCGGCCCGGTTGATTTCCTCAAGGCTGAAGAAGCGCCACCGGACCTGCAGGCCCAGCCGGTCCCTGACCTCGCGCATCCAGATCGACGCCTGATACGCCCACGGGCACATGATGTCGAAGTGGAAGTCGACCGACGTGACCGGTGTGTCCATGGCAGCAGATTACGGCCGCTGATCTTCGCCGCCAACGGGTCCAGCAGCAAGGCGGCCATGAACCGTTTGGCTGTTGCTAGCGTTTATGGCGTATCCCTGGTCTGTGCCGGTGGGGGGGTGAACGGGGGAATACTCGGGTGCGCGTGGAGGTGCTGGGCGCGGTGCGCGCCTGGCGGCAGGAGCAGGAGCTGACGCTTGGCCATCCACGCCAGCGGGCGCTGCTGGCCATGCTTGCGGTGCACGCCGACCGGCCGGTGGGGCGTGACGAGCTCATCGACGGCATCTGGGGCAGCGCTCCCCCGGTGACGGCGGCCAACTGCGTGCACAGCTACGTGGCGCGGTTGCGGCTCGTGCTGGAGCCGGGGCGGCCTGCGCACACACCGAGCAGGATCCTGGTGTCGTCGGGGCCGGGGTATGCGCTGCGTCTGGATGCCGGGCAGGTCGACGCGAGCGTGTTCGCCGGGCACCTGCTCCGGGCGCGGCAGCTGCGCGCGCACGGTGACCTCGCGGGCGGGGCCCTCTCGCTCGACGCCGCTCTCGCCCTGTGGCACGGCACACCGCTGGCCGGGATCCCGGGGCCGTTCGCCGAGGCGGAGCGCGTCCGCCTTTTCGAGGAGTACCTGACTGCGGCCGAGGATCGCGCGGAGTTCAGGCTGGCCACCGGCGGCCAGGAGCAGGTGGCCGGGCAGCTTGCCCAGCTTGTTCGGGAGCATCCGTTTCGCGAGCGGCTGGCCGCCCTGTACATGCTGGCCCTGTTCCGCGGCGGGCGGCAGGCCGAGGCGCTGGCGGCCTACCAGCGCACTCGGCAGATCCTGGTCGACGAGCTAGGCCTCGAGCCGGGCCAGGAACTCCGGCGCATCCACGAGGACATCCTGCAGGGCCGCGACAGCGACATGGCCCGGGGGCCGTGCGCCGCGGCGCCCGCCCGCGCGGCGGCCGTGCCCGTGACCCCGCATCAGCTGCCGCCCGCCATACCGCATTTCACGGGCCGGCAGGCCGAGCTGCAGAGCCTGGCCGACCTGGCCGCCACGGCCGACGCCACCGCCGGGTGGCCGGTGATCTCCGTGATCAGCGGCACCGCGGGGGTCGGCAAGACCGCACTTGCCGTGCGACATGCCCATAACGTCGCGGAGCTGTTCCCCGACGGGCAGCTGTATGTCAACCTGCACGGGTTTGATCCGGCCGGGCCACCCGCGCCGCCGTCCGCGGCGATCCGCGACTTCCTGCGGGCCATGGCGGTGCCCTCCCGGCGTATCCCGTCCCAGCTGAACCAGCAGGCGGCCCTGTACCGCAGCGTACTGGCAGGCAGGCGGATGCTGGTCGTGCTGGACAACGCCCAGGACGAGGAGCAGGTCCGGCCGCTGCTGCCGGGCGGCCCGGGCTGCATGGTGGTGGTGACCAGCCGCAGCCAGCTCACCGGCCTGGCCGTCGCCAACGGGGCGCACCAGCTCGGGCTCCGGCTGTTCAGCCGCGGCGAGGGAAGCGAGCTGCTGGCCCGCCGGCTCGGATGTCAGCGAGTCGCCGCCGACGCCGAGGCCGCCGACGAGCTGGTGGCGCTGTGCGCACGGCTTCCGCTGGCGCTCAGCGTGGCGGCCGCCCGCGCCGCCGCCATGCCCATGGTCTCACTCGCCGCGCTGGCAGAGGAACTGCGGCAGACCAGGTCCCGGCTGGACGCGCTCGACACCGGAGACGGCGCGAGCAGCATACGCGCCGCGTTCGCCCGGTCGTATCAGGACCTGAGCAGACCGGCGGCGCGGATGTTCCGGCTTCTTGGACTGCATCCCGGGCCGGACATCGCCGTCCCGGCGGCGGCCAGCATAGCCGGCTGCCCGGCGGACCAGGCCCGTGCGGCCCTGGCCGAGCTGGCCCGTCTCAATCTGGTCATCGAGCACGCGCACGGCCGGTTCACCTGCCACGACCTGCTGCGGGCCTACGCCGCCGAGCAAGCCGACGCGCTCGATGCCGAGCCGGAGCGCCGGGCGGCGATCCGCCGCATGCTCGACCATTACCTGCACTCCGCCCGGCGCGGCGCCGTGCTGCTGCATCCGGCCCGCGATGAGGTTACCCCTTCCCCTCCGCTGGCCGGAGTGGTCCCCGAGCGCTTGACCGACCACCGCCAGGCGCTGGCCTGGTATGACACCGAGCACGCGGTACTGCTGGCCGCGGCCGAGCTGGCCGCTGGCGCCGGCTTCGACGTGCACGCCTGGCAGCTGCCGTGGGCCCTGGTCCCCTTCCTCTACCGGCGGGGACACTGGCACGACTGGATCGCCCTGGAGGCCGGCGCGCTAGCCGCCGCCGACCGCCTCGGCGACCAGAACGCGCGGGCGCGGGCGCTCCTCGACCTCGGCTACGCGCACGCGGTGCGCGCCAGGCCGGACGAGGCCGACCCTCCGCTGCGGCAGGCGCTGCGGCTGTTCCGCCAGCTCGGCGACCAGGTCGGGCAGGCCAGAGTCCACAACGCGCTCGCGATGGCCCTCGAGAGTCAGCGCCGGCACGCCGAGGCGCTGCGCTACGCCAAGCGGTCCCTGCGCCTCTACGAGGCGGCGGGAAACGCGGCCGCCCAGGCCAACGCCCTGACCACCGTCGGCTGGTACCACGCCCTGCTGGGCGACCACCAGCAGGCCCTCGCCCGCAACGAGCAGGCCATCGCCGTGCACCGCAGGCTCGGCAACCGCCACGGGGAGGCCGCTGCCTGCATGGTCGTTGGTCACGCCCTCCACAACCTCGGCCGCCACGCCGAGGCGATCGCCTCCCACCAGCGCTCACTCAAGCTCTTCCGGGACCTGGGCGACCTCCAGCACCAGGCCGACGCGCTCATCCAGCTCGGCGACGCCCAGCAGGCCGCGGGCAACCCCCAGGCCGCGCGCGAAGCCTGGCAGCACGCGCTGGCCATCCTCGAACGACTGCACCACCCCGACGTCACGCCGTTCCGGGCGAGACTCGCCCGCGTGAGCTAGCCCTCCCCCAGCGGCGACACGGATCCCAGATTCGTGCCGACGTTCCTGTCGATGCGGGGGCGCGCCGGTTGACGGATAGGTAGAGGCCGGCGAACCGCGCCGGCCCTGCCGAAGGGAACAGGTCATGAGCAAGTACGTTCTCGCCTTCCGCGGCCAGCCGGGCCGCGCGCCCCAGCCGGATGAGGAGCAGAAGTGGGGCGCCTGGTTCGCCAGCCTGGACGCCGCGATCGCCGACCGGGGAAACCGGGTCGGCACGGTGCGTACCCTGCACAGCAAGGACGACGGCGACCCGTCGACCGCGGCCCTGACCGGGTATGTCGTGATCAGCGCCGCTGACGCCGACGAGGCCGCCCGCCTGGCCAGCGGCTGTCCCGGTCTCCAGAACGGGGTCAGCGTCGAGGTCGGCGAGATCGTCGACGCCTGACCGCCCGGCGGTCGCCGCCGCGGTGAGGGACCGGGGATCCCCGGCGCCGACCGGCCCCTCACCGAGGCTGTGCCCAGTTCGCAAGCGTACGAAGGAGGCCCGAAATGGCCGAGTACATGGTGTTCATCTGGGACGACGAGGCGGCATGGGAGCGGGCCGACCCCGCCTTCGTCGAATCGACCCAGGCCGCCCACCAGGACTTCATAGCGCGCAACGCCGACGTGCTGCGCGGCGGCAACCGGCTGCACCCCAGCGCTGCGGCGACCTCGCTCCGCCACGGTGCGGACGGCGGGGTTTCGATCAGCGACGGCGCGTTCGCGGAGACCAAGGAGGTCATCGGCGGTTACTACCTGATCGACGCCGCCGACCTGGACGCGGCGCTGCGCATCGCCGCGCAGGTGCCTGCCCCGTTCGGCGGGGTCGAGGTCCGCCCCGTCTGGACCTCTGATCGATCGGGCGCGCCGTGATGGATCCCGCCGTCGCGGCCGCGGTCGCGGATGCGCACCGCAGGGACTGGGGGTTCGTGCTCGCCGCGACCGCCAGGGTCACCCGTGATCTGGACGCCGCCGAGGACTGCGTCCAGGACGCGTATGCCGAGGCCCTGGTGGCGTGGGCCAACGGCGTGCCGGACAAGCCCGCAGCCTGGCTCACGCTGGTGGCACGCCGGCGGGCCATGAACCTCATCCGCCGCAAGGACACGCTGTCGAGGAAGCTGCCGCTGCTGGCGGACGCCGCCACGACGCCCGGACCCGGCGATGGCCACGACATGGCCATAGACACGATCCCCGACGACCGGCTGCGGCTGATCTTCACCTGCTGTCACCCGGCGCTCCCTCCCGAGGCCCGGGTGGCGCTGACGCTCCGGCTGCTGTGCGGGCTGACCACCGCCGAGGTAGCCAGCGCCTTTCTCGTCTCCGAGCCCACGATGGCGGCGCGCATCACCCGTGCCAAGAAGAAGATCACCGCCGCACGCATCCCCTACCAGGTCCCGCCGGCCAGTGAACTGCCGGACCGGCTGGCGGCGGTCCTCGACGTCGTGCATCTTCTTTTCACCACCGGTCACGCGGCGCCGGCGGGCCAGTCCCTGCAGCGCCGCGACCTGGCCGAGCGAGCCCTCGACCTGGCTCGGATGCTCAGGCACCTCCTCCCCGACGACCCCGCCGTGGCCGGGCTGCTGGCCCTGATCCTGCTTACCGACGCCCGCCGCCACACTCGCACCAGCGCCGACGGAGAGCTTCTCCTCCTGTCCCAGCAGGACCGTAGCCGCTGGGACCGGACCGAGATCGGCGAGGGACTTGCCCTGATCCGCGCCGCGCTCGCGCAACGCCCGCCGACCCGCTACGCGCTCATGGCGGCCATCGCCGCCGTCCACGCGGAGGCGCCGCGGTGGGAGGCCACCGACTGGCGGCAGATCACCGACCTCTACGACGCGCTGACCCAGATCTGGCCATCCCCCGTGGTAGCCCTCAACCGCGCCATCGCCATCGGCGAAAGCCGCGGACCCCGGGCCGGACTCGCCGCGCTCGACCGGCTAGCCGCCGACCCGCAGCTCGCCGGGTACCACTACCTGCCCGCGGCTCGCGCCGAGTTCCTGCGCCGCCTGGACCGCACCGACGACGCACGGCTCGCCTACCACGAGTCCCTGATGCTCGCGGGCAACCCGGTTGAGCGAGATTTCCTCGCCCGGCGGCTCGCCGAGCTCGACGACTGACTCCGCCGCAGTGGCGCACGCTCCGGGTGCTACGCCGCGGGCAGGGTTGACCCTCACACTGTGGTAGGGCCTAGACCGGGGGGTGCCATGTTCACCATCGGAGACTTCGCCAGGCACGGCCGCGTGTCAGTGCGCATGCTGAGGCACTACGACGCGCTCGGGCTGCTGCAGCCCGCTTATACCGACCGGCTCACCGGCTACCGCTGGTATGAGGCCCGGCAGCTGTCCCGGCTGAACCGGATCGTCGCGCTGAAGGACCTGGGGTTCACGCTCGAGCAGGTGGGCTCGATTCTCGACGACAAGGTCAGTGCCGAGGAGCTGCGCGGGATGCTGCGGCTGCGCCGGGCCGAGCTGCAGGCACAGGTCACGGCCGGAATCGCCAGGCTGGCGCAGGTCGAGGCGAGACTCGAGATCATCGAGAGGGAAGGCGCCATGCCGACCGACGACATCCAGGTCAAGCGGATCCCGGCCGTCCGGGTCGCCGAGCTCACCGGCACCGCGGCGGGCTTCGAGCCCGAGTCCATCGCGCCGGTGATCGGGCCGCTGTACGACGAGCTTCGCGGCCTGCTCGAGCGGGCCGGGATCGTTCCGGTCGGCCCGCCCGTCGCCTGGTACGAGGACCCGCCCGGCCGCGACGGGGTGCTCGTCCACGCCGCCATGCCGGTCAACGCCGATCTCCGTGGCGGACATGCGTTCTCGATCGTGGATCTGCCTGAGATCGAGCAGGCGGCCACGATCGTGCACCACGGATCCATGGACAACGTCGTGCCCACGATCCAGGCGCTGGCGCGCTGGATCGAGGCCAACGGATACCGGTCAGCCGGCTATAACCGCGAGCTGTACATCGAGGTCGGCGCCGACCCGGACGCCTGGGTGACCGAGCTTCAGGAGCCGATCGAGCCGACGAGGAGGACAGACTAGGTGGACACAACGCTGCTGCGGCCCGCGGTCGACGCGGCGGTAATGCTCCGCCGCGGGGAGGTCTCGTCACGCGAGCTGACCGAGATGCTGCTCGCCCGGATCGACGCGGTCAACCCGGAGCTGAACGCCGTGGTCGAAGTGCGCCGCGAGGCGGCCCTGCGGCAGGCGGCCGCGGCCGACGAGGCGATCGCCCGCGGCGACGACGTGGGACCGCTCCATGGCGTGCCTATGACGATCAAGGACAGCTTCAACGTGGCCGGGCTGCACACCACCTGGGGCAATCCCGCGTTCCGGGATTTCGTGCCCGACTGGGACGCCACGGTCGTGCGGCGGCTCGAGCGGGCCGGCGCGATCATCGCGGGGAAGACCAACGTGGCCTTCATGCTGGCCGACTTCGCCCAGACGGCCAACGACCTGTACGGGGTCACCCGCAACCCGTGGGACACTGCGCGCACGCCGGGCGGGTCCACCGGCGGGGCGGCCGCGGCGCTGTCCGCCGGGCTGACCTTCCTCGAGTACGGTTCGGACCTCGTGGGGTCCATCCGCATCCCGGCGAGCTTCTGCGGCGTTTACGGGCTGAAGCCGAGCACCGGCATCGTCCCGCTGACCGGGTTCCAGCCGCCGGGCCCGCCGGCCGGGCCGAGCGAGACGATGTACCAGACCGCGGTGGGACCGCTCGGCCGGTCCGCGCGCGACCTGCGGACCGCGCTGCGGGTCACCGCCGGCCCGGAGGACCCGCGGGCGAGGGCGTACTCGTGGACGCTGCCGCCGCCGCGCCGCACCCGGCTGGCGGATTTCCGCGTGGGGGTGGTGCTCGACCACGGCCACGCGCCGGTCACCGCCGAGGTCGGCGCGCTGATGTCCGATGCCGTGGACGCGCTCGCCCGGTCCGGGGCCACGATCACCGAGGGCTGGCCCGACGGGCTGGACCCGGCGCGGTCGGCCGAGTCGTTCGGGTTCGGCGTCCAGCTGTTCTTCGCGTTCCAGCAGCCCGGCGCGGAGGTCCCGCCGCTCGCGCAGGTCATCGAGCACGAGCACCGGCGGATGGCGGCCCGGTCCGCGTGGCAGCGCTACTTCACCCACACCGACGTGTTCGTGTGCCCGGCGAACTTCACCGCCGCGTTCCCGCACGACGCCAGGCCGTTCGAGCAGCGCACCATCAAGACCGCCGAGGGCGAGCGGCCGTACGACAGCCAGCCGTTCTGGATCGCGCACGCCTCGCTGCCGGGCCTGCCCGCTGTGGCGGCGCCCGTCGGCCGCACGCCACGCGGGCTCCCCGTGGGCGCGCAGATCCTGGGGCCGCTCTACGAGGACGACACGCCGATCACGTTCGCCGACCTGCTCGGCGACGTGGTGGGCGGATACGAATCGCCGCCGATCTGGCACGGACTTCATAATCAATTTCCATAACGGCGTCGGCTGCGGGCCGTTCGTAAACGGCACGCTGGTCCGCGGTGAGGCCGACGGCGCGGGCGAGACCGGCCACCCCGCGGTCGACGTGCCGCGTCCCGTCGATAGTTACCGCACTAGCTACCGCCGTCGGCCGCGAACGCAAAACGCCCCGACGCGTCCCTGTCCAGCGGGAGGGTCGTCACGACCGCATCGACGTTCAGCGGGCCGTAGATGTGCGGGAACGGATCGTCCCAGCCCGGGACCGGCTCGTAGCGAAGCTCTGGCCCCAGCCTCCTGGTGTCGATGACCAGGACCACGAGGTCCTGGTCATCGCCGTAGAACGCATTCGCCACCGGCGCCACCTGAGGCGCGGTCGAGGCGTGTATGAAGCCCTGCTCAGCCAGGGACAGTCCGCGCGTGGACCCCGTGTACTCACCGTCCCGTCTCGCCTGCTCCCAGTCAGCGGCCGACACGATGTGATAGATCAGCGCCATTCAGATCACTCCCGGCGTCTACGGGCACCTGGCGTCAGGGATTGTGGCGAGGCTCCCGGTGGCGATGTCGTACACGTGGCCAGAGACGCTCACCTTGGGCGAGAGTCGTGGTGAGGCTAGCAGGCGCTCGACATCAGACCTGACGGTCGCGGTGGGCGCCGGTCAACGTACCTACGCCGTGGCGGGCCGCAACCCCGCGGATCGCCGCGGCGAGGAGGTCCGGGTGCTCGCCGGTGGTCAGGTGGCCGCCGGGGAACGTGAGGATTTCGGCCTGAGGCACGCGCTCGCGGGCGGCCGGGACCTGCCGGTGCTCGTAGGGGTCCTCTTCGCTGCCGCCGACGTAGAGGGCGACCGCGCCGTCCAGCTCGCGGGCGATCGCGGCGAGATCCCAGCGCTGCGCGTGGCGGCGGTGCTCCTTGACGAAGCCCGCGGCGTTATGGAGGAACGCCGCTCCGTCGCGTCGGGTGATCGCCGACCACAGCTCGGCGAGCTCCTCGGGAGCAGGACGGTAGCCGCGGGGGTGCATGCGCGCCTGCTTCCAGCCGTTCTCGAACGCGCGCGGCGAGCGCTGCCAGCCGCGCATCGCCAGGGCGCCCAGCGGGCTGCGCAGCAGCGGCGTGCCCTGCCACGGGTGGGTGTGCGCGTCGGCGAACAGGCCGCCGTTGACCATGAGCACGGCCGTGATCGCCGGCCGGGCGTCGGTCCGCTCCAGCTGGCGGCGCAGCAGCTCGAGCAGCGCCAGCGACGTGTAGTCGAAGGTGACGACGACCGTGCGGCGCACGCCGTGATGCCGCCACAGCGCCTCGACCAGATCCGCGCGCTCGACGGTGGAGTACGGGTAGTCCCGGGGCTTGTCCGAGTCACCCTGCCCCACCGGCTCCACGTACAGCCGCGGGCCGAGGTCGTCGCCGAGCATCCGGTCCACCTGCGCCCAGCCGTAGGAGCCGTCCGGGAACCCGGGCAGCAGCGTGAGCCACACGGGGTCCGCGTCGTGCTCGGCGGCGGCCACGCGCTCGAAGACCCGAAGCGCGCCCGGGGTCGCGGCAGCCTCGATCTCGGTCAGCACGCGCGCAGATCCCGGGTCGTACGCGATCCGCTGGCCGCCGGCGAACCACTCCGCCGCGGTCACCAGCCCATGGTCCTGTCGCGGCACGTCTGCGGTCTTGTTCCTGCTCATCGGAGCCTCCCTCGGTACTTAGTGGACGCTGTCCACCATAACGGAGCTTGTGGACGCTGTCCACTTTGATTATTCTGTCCTCGTGATGTTCAGCCGATCAGCTGAGGAAAAGCACCAGCAGGAGCGGCGGCGCCGTCCCCGGGGTGCCGTCCGCGACGGCCTGGTCGCCGCGGGCCTCGAGCTGGCCCGGACCGGTGGCCCGGACGCCGTTGTGCTCCGTGAAGCGACCCGGATGGTGGGCGTGGTGCCCAACGCCGCGTACCGGCACTTCGCCGACCGTGACGAGCTCCTGGCCGCGGTCTGCACGGCGGCCATGAACGAGCTC
>DASYXX010000485.1:0-12367 GCA_035934395.1 Streptosporangiaceae bacterium | reverse complement strand
GCGGTGGCGATGGCCGTCTCGGCCGCGCGGGCGGCCTGGCAGGATGCCATGGCCGCCCGGGAGCGGGCCGCGGCCAGGATCGCCGTCGTGGCGCTGCCCCAGCCGCCCGAGGTCCGCGGCCTGGCCGACCGGCTGGCCGAGCTGGAAACGCTGAAGGCCGCCGGGCGCTGGCCGCGGCTGGCGTCCGAGATCGACCTGCTCGAGGTGCAGGCGGAGGCGGTGGCCAGCGGATGCCGGGACGCGGAGCGACAGGCCACCGGGCTGATGGACCGCCGGGACGAGCTGCGCGGGCTGCTGGACGCCTACCAGGCCAGGGCCGCGAAGCTGGGCGGCGCAGAAGACAGTGAACTCGATGCGCGCTACGACCGCGCCCGCGACCTGCTGTGGACCGCTCCCTGCGACCTGTCGGCCGCTGCGGACGCGGTGACCGGCTACCAGCAGGCAGTTCTGGCGCTGAGCGGACGGAAAATACGGCAATGACGACCATCGCGACCAGATGCGCCCGGCCGGGCTGCGGCGGGACGATCGAGGGCGGGTACTGCGACACCTGCGGGCTGGCTCCCGTGCCCGCTCAGCAGGTGCCCGCCCAGCAGGTGCCCGGCCAGCAGGCGCCGCCCGGGCCAGGGACGGGCGCTCAGGCAGCCCAGCCAGAACCGGCCCGGTGCACGCGGCCGGGCTGCGGCGGGACGATCGAGGGCGGGTACTGCGATACCTGCGGGCTGGCTGCCGTGCCCGCCCAGCAGGCACCGGCCCCGCCCGGCCCTGCCTGGGCGACCGGCTCGACCTCCGGCGCCGGCTCGGGGTCATACAGCGGCAGCATGGGCAGCGGCAGCGGTCGCACCGGCAGCCGCTCCGGGCGCCGTGGCAGCAGCCGGGCGTCCCGGGGGCACCTGGGCGCCGGACTGGTCGAGATCCCGCCCGTTCCGGCCGGGGACCCGGCGGCCGCGGTGCTGGCGAACCCGCTAGTCGCAGAAAGCAAGCGGTTCTGCGGCGCGTGCGACCGCCCCGTCGGGCGCAGCAGGGACGGACGGCCGGGGCTGGTCGAGGGGTTCTGCCCCAACTGCGGCAGCCGTTTCTCGTTCGCCCCGAAGCTCGAACGTGGTGAGATGGTCGCCGGCCAGTACGAGGTGCTCGGCTGCCTGGCGCACGGCGGGCTCGGCTGGATCTACCTGGCCATGGACCATCATCTGGACCGGCGCTGGGTCGTGCTCAAGGGCCTGCTCAACACCGGCGACGCGTCGGCTCAGGAGGCGGCCGTCGTAGAGCGGCGGTTCCTGGCCGAGGTCGTCCACCCGAACATCGTCGGGGTCTACAACTTCGTGCAGCACGCCGACCGCCGCAGCGGGGAGTCGGCCGGGTACATCGTCATGGAATACGTGGGCGGGAAGTCCCTCAAGCAGATCCTGCAGGACCGGCGCCAGGCCGGGCAGTCGCTGCCCCTGCCGGTGGCGCTCGCCTACGCGATCGAGGTGCTTCCGGCCCTGGGCTACCTGCACAGCCGGGGGCTGGTGTACTGCGACTTCAAGCCCGACAACGTCATCCAGACCGAGGAGCAGATCAAGCTCATCGACATGGGCGGCGTGCGGCGGATCGACGACGAGGACAGCGCGATCTACGGGACGGTCGGCTACCAGGCGCCGGAGATCGCGACGCTGGGGCCGTCCCCGTCCTCCGACCTCTACACCGTGGGCCGGGCCCTCGCCGTGATGACGTTCGAGTTCGCCGGCTACCAGGCCAAGTTCGCGCACAGCCTGCCGGACCCGGCCGCGGTGCCGCTGCTGGGCCAGCAGGAATCGTTCCTCCGCGTGCTGCGGCGCGCCACCGATCCCGACCCCGACGCCCGGTTCGCCTCGGCGGGCGACATGGTCGAGCAGCTGACCGGAGTGCTGCGCGAGGTACTCGCCGTGGCCGACGGCAAGCCCAGGCCGTCGTTCTCGTCCCAGTTCAGCCCCGAGCTGCACGCGATCGGAGTCGAGGCCAGCTTCACCGACGGCGCCTCCGGCGAGAGCGGCACGGGGGCCGGCTCACCCCACCCGCCGCCGCCCGCGGACGAGATCGTGACCAGGCTGCCCGTGCCGCAGGTCGACGCGGCCGATCCCGCCGCCGGCTACCTCGCCACGCTGAGCACGCTCGACCCGGACCAGCGCAACGCGGCGCTGTCCGCTGCCGCCGCCGGGGAGCAGGGGATACCGCCGGAGGTGGCGCAGTCGCCGGAGACACGCCTGGCGCTGGCCCGCGCTCGGATCGTCACCGGGGACGTGCCGGGCGCCGATGCCGTGCTGGCGGACCTGGCCGCGAGCGACCAGTCGGACTGGCGGGTGGCGTGGTACGACGGGCTGCGCCACCTGGCCGCGGGCAGACCGGGCGACGCCCGCGCCGCGTTCGACGCCGTCTGCGACGCGCTGCCCGGTGAGCTGGCGGCCAAGCTCGCGCTCGGGCTCGCGGCCGAGGCCGCCGGAGACATGGCGGCCGCCCGGCGCTACTTCGAGCTCGTGCTGAGGGTGGACCCGAACAGTTACGTGAGCGCGGCGTTCGGCCTGGCCAGGACCCGGCTGGACGCCGGCGACCCGGTCGGCGCGATCGCGGCGCTGGCCGCCGTGCCCGAGACATCCAGCTACCATGAGGCGGCCCAGATCGCGGCGGTGCGCATCCAGGTCGCGTCGCCGCCCGGCCGGCCTCAGGTATCTCCCGACGACCTCCGGCAGGCCGGCGGCCGGCTCGCGAGGCTGAAGCTGGATGCTATCCAGATGGAGCTGCTCACCGCCGAGATCCTGCGCGCCGCGCTGGGCTGCGTGGCGCCAGGCCCGGCGGCCGGCGGTCAGCTGCTGGGCTGCGATTTCACCGAGCGCGGGCTGCGCTTCGGCCTGGAGCGCAGCTACCGCGCCCAGGCGCGGCTGGCGGCCAGCCAGCGCCGCCGGATCGAGCTGGTCGACGAGGCCAACCACGTCCGCCCGGGGACCTGGTCGTGACGGCCGAGGGTGCTGTCCCGGGGGGACCAAGGACCACGTGCCCGAACTGCGGCGCGGCCGTGAGCCCGGAGGACAACTTCTGCGAGGCGTGCGCGACGGAGCTCGCCCCGGCGGTGGTCAGCGGCGAGTCGCCGACGAACGCCGCCGTGTGCCCGTACTGCCAGTCGGAACAGATCAGCGCCGACGGCTACTGCGAGTCGTGCGGGCACAAGGTGCCGTCAAGCCGTGACCACACCGAGATCGATCTCGGGGTGCTGGCCGGCGTGACCGATCGCGGGCTGCGGCATCGCCGGAACGAGGACGCGATGGCGCTCGCGACCGCGGAGCCGGCCGGCGGTCCCGCCGCGGTGGCGGTCGTGTGCGACGGAGTCTCCAGCACCCGGCGGCCGGATGAGGCGTCGCTCGCCGCCGCGCAGGCCGCGGTGCAGGTGCTGCTGGCTCGCGTGCGGACCGGCGAGGACCTCATCGAGGCGTCGCGGGACGCGGTCTCCGCCGCGCAGGAAGCCGTGGAGAACCTGGGGGATATGCCGGGCGGAAGCAGCCCGTGGAAGGACCCGCCGTCCGCCACGTTCGTGTCCGCGGTGATGACCGGCGAGGCCGTGACCCTGTGCTGGCTGGGTGACAGCCGCGCCTACTGGCTGGGCGCCGGCCCCGATGCCGCGGCGCAGCGGCTGACCCTGGACGACTCGGTCGCCGGGGAGATGGTCGCGGCCGGGCTCATGTCCGAGGCCGACGCGCTCGCGCTGCCCCAGGCCCACGTGGTCACCGGCTGGGTCGGCGCGGACTCGGGAGGTGCCCCGCCGCACGTGGCGCGGTTCGAGCCGCCAGGTCCCGGCGTCGTGCTGCTGTGCTCGGACGGGCTGTGGAACTACCAGCCCGAGGCGGCGAAGCTCGCCGAGCTGGCCCTGCCGCTGGCGCTGACCAACCCGCTTGGCGCGGCGTCGGCGCTGGTCACGTTCGCGATCGAATCCGGCGGCGCGGACAACGTGACCGCCGTACTCGCCCCGTTCCCGCCGAGGACGCCGGAGCATTACGACAAGACCCTGCCCGCCATGCCGGCCGTCCCCCCTGATGCAAAGGATCTGCCCGCCGATGAGCCAGACTGACTTCACCGTTGAGGTCTCCCAGAACGAGTACCTCCCCGAGGGCGGCGACGATGTCAACGCCATCGTGACGGTGACCTCCCCCGACACCGGACCCGCGGGCGGCCGGTCCGAGGCGCCGGCCGCCGACGCGGGCGGGGGCATCGCGGAGATCATCATTATCGACTGCTCCGGGTCGATGAGATCGCCGCCGACCAAGATCGCCGAGGCGCGGGCGGCCACCGCGGCTGCGGTGGACGTGATCCGCGACGGCGTGGCGTTCGCCGTGGTCGCGGGCACCCACGAGGCGCATCCCG
The DNA here is from genome assembly GCA_035934395.1 of Streptosporangiaceae bacterium. GTDB lineage: Bacteria > Actinomycetota > Actinomycetes > Streptosporangiales > Streptosporangiaceae > JASHPR01. The sequence goes on along the minus strand of DASYXX010000485.1, from coordinate 7,999 downwards.
TGTACCCGCACGACGGCAGCCTCGCCGTGGCCGACGCGACGACCAGGCAGTACGCGAAGCAGGCCGTGTCCGGCCTGACCCCGCACGGCGGGACGGCCATCGGGCAGTGGCTGCGCCTGGCCTACTCGATGTTCAGCGCCCATCCCGCGTCGCTCCGGCACGCGATCCTGCTCACCGACGGCCGGAACGAGCACGAGACCCCCGAGGACCTCGGCGCGGCGATCAGCCTGTGCGAGGGGATGTTCAGCTGCGACTGCCGCGGCGTCGGCACCGACTGGGAGGTCGCGGAGCTGCGCCGGATCTCCTCGGCGCTGCTCGGCACCGTCGACATCGTGCCCGACCCGGCCGGGCTCGCCGCCGACTTCACCGCGATGATGGAAGCGGCCATGGGCAAGAACGTCGCCGACGTTTCACTGCGGGTGTGGACGCCCCAGCACGCCACGGTCCGGTTCGTGAAGCAGGTCGCGCCGGCCGTCGAGGACCTTACGGCCCGCCGCACCCAGTCGGGCCCGCAGGCCGGTGACTACCCGACCGGCGCGTGGGGTGCGGGCGAGAGCCGCGACTACCACCTGTGCGTCCGGGTCGTCCCCGCCGCGGTCGGGCAGGAGATGCTGGCGGCCCGGGTGAGCCTGGTGACCGCGGCCGCCGGCGGCTCCGACGTGCTCGGGCAGGCGATGGTGCGCGCCGTGTGGACCGACGACGAGGCTCTGTCCACGCGGATCAACCCGAACGTCGCCCACTACACCGGTCAGGCCGAGCTGGCGCAGGTGATCCAGGAAGGGCTCGAGGCGCGCAAGCAGGGCGACGAGGAGACCGCGACGGCCAAGCTCGGCCGCGCGGTGGCGCTGGCCGAGCAGTCCAACAACGAGGACACCGCCCGGCTGCTCGCGAAGGTCGTCGACGTGGTGGACGCGGCGACCGGGACCGTGCGCCTCAAGAAGCGGGTCGACGACGCCGACGAGATGGCGCTCGACACCAGATCAACCAGGACGGTCAGGACCAGGAAGTAGGCGAGGCGGGCATGCCGACGTGCCCGGAGGGCCACGACACCCCGAGCACCGACTTCTGCGACGTCTGCGGGATCCGCGTCGGTGCTCCGGCGCCGGCGCAGGCCGGCGCGGCCGCCGGAGCGTGCCCGCGATGCGGGTCGGAACGGTCCGGGCAGTTCTGCGAGACGTGCGGGTACAGCTTCGCCGCGGGCCAGGCCGCGCCGGAGGGCGGCCACCTGGCCACGGCGCCCGGCTACGCGGTCACGCCGCCGGACCAGCCCGCCGCTCCCGACGGGACCGCGGCCGGCTGGACGGCCGTGGTCAGCGCGGACCGCGCGTATTTCGACCACGTGGTCGCCGCCCGGGGCCCGGACTCCGGCCAGCTCCGGTTCCCCGCGGACTACCCGGAGCGCCGGTTCCCGCTGTCCCGGCCCGAGATGCGCATCGGCCGGCGCAGCGCCTCGCGCGGGCTCGAGCCGGAGATCGACCTGACCGGCCCGCCGCTCGATCCGGGCGTCTCCCACCTGCACGCCGTGCTGACCGCCGAGCCGGACGGCGGGTGGACGGTCTGCGACCCGGGCTCGGCGAACGGCACGCTGGTCAACGGCCAGGCGATACCCGCGGGCGCGAGAGTGCGGCTGCGTGACGGTGACCGCGTCTGCGTCGGAGCGTGGACCATGCTGACCATCCAGGCGGCCTGATAACCTACGCCACTTGGCGAGATCGTCTCGCCGGACGACGAGAGCTGGGCCAAGCTCGACTTCTACGCCGCCCACGAGGTAGACGAGGTACTGATCGTCGATCCACAGGCGCGGCAGGTGACGTGGCTCGCTCGCGATGACACCACCTACGCGGAGGCGGAGGGCAGCACGCTGCTCGGGATCAGCACGGCAGAGCTCGCATCGCGGATCGACTGGCCGCCCGTGTCCTGACCGCTCACCGAGGCTGCTCAGGGGTCGGGCACGAGCGGGGCGAAGGACCGCCCTGACGTGGCCATGACAACGCCGGGGGAGCGGCGCGCCCGAAGGAAGATCTCCATATTGTCTCCACAGCCCTTGCATGTTCAATGCAGCGCTTTGGCCTAAGCTGTGGGGTTAGGGACGGAACGGGGTGGGGGCGGCGGTGATATTGGTACGGAAGCCGTCAGCCCTGACGCTCTACGGCCGGATCGAGGGCTTATTTCTCCCGGGCGATAAGAAATCGCCCCACGAACGGCGAGACGACGCGCGGCGGGCCACCGGGCATGTCGCGTGGTCACCGGCCGGACAGCGGGCCGGGTTCCCTGATGGCCGGTATTTTCCGGATGCCGGCCGGGCTCACCATCAAGGACGAACGTTGGGCCGAGGCCTGGTGCTGGTCGGCGACGGATTAGGTGAGCAGGGAGCGGCGTGAGCGAGTCCTATAGCGGGTTCCCGGCGGGAGGGGCTGGCACCGCGGTCTGCCGGCCGGGCCGACTCCGGGTGCCGGGGCCGGTTTCCCGCGCCTGGAGGAAGACGGCGGGTGCCGGGCCGGTCGAGGGCCCGCCGGCCGTCACGGCCGACCGCGACGCCCCCTGGCTCGTCCTCGTCGGCATGATCACCATGGCCGGCGTCATCACCGGTGTCGCCGCCGAGGGGCTGCCTCCCGGCGCGGCCGGCGCGGCCATGGTGGGCCTGCTGCTCGCGGCGACCGCCTGTTCCGGCTTTGCGCTGTCCCGTCGTGTCAGCGACCCGCGAGCGGTGCTGGCGGCGCTGGTCGTGCTGGGGCTGTGCGGAGCGGCGCTCGACTGGAAGCAGACCGACGGCCCCGGCTTCGTGGTCGGTTACCTGGCGCTGGCCGGGCTCGCGCTGCGGGTGCCGCGGCGCACGGCGCTGGTGGCCGGAGCGCCGATAGTTGGCGCCATCGCCGCCGCTGAAGCATACGACTCCGCGAACCCGTTGAGCACCGGCCTGGCCGCCGTGCTCGGCGCCGGTTTTCTGTTCATAACGTCGGCGGTGGCCGCGTTCAGCCGGGACGCCCATCATCGCGCCGAGACCATGCTCGTGCGGGAGGCCGCCGTCCGCGAGGCACGCGAGCAGATGGCGACGCTCGCCGAGCGGTCGAGGCTGGCCCGCGAGCTCCACGACGTGCTGGCGCATAGCCTCTCCGGCCTGTTCGTGCAGCTGGAAGCCGCGCGGCTGCTCGCGGACAGCACGGCAGCGGACGTCCGGCTCGTCGAGCACATCGGCCACGCTCAGCGGCTGGCGGAGGGCGGCATGCTCAGCGCCCGGCGCGCACTGGAGGCGTTGCGGGGAGACGAGATTCCCGGGCCGGGGGATCTTCCCGCCCTGATCTCGCAGATGGCGCTGACGTGGAGCATGCCCATAACGTTCGGTGCGGAAGGCACGCCGCGCACGCTGGCGCCTGAGGTCGGCCTGACGGTATACCGCGCGGTGCAGGAGGCCCTGACAAACGCGGCCAAGCACGCCGGCCGCGGAGCCCAAGCGTCGGTGATGCTGACCTGGGAGCCGGACAGCCTGGAGGTGTCTGTCACCGACGCGGGCGGCGACGGCGTGGGCGCCGGGCTGACGTCGAGCGGATTCGGGCTGACCAGCATGGCCGAGCGGGCCGCGGCCCATGGCGGGCGACTGGACTTCGGCCGGGTCGGCAGCGGCTTCCGGATCCGGCTGCGGCTCCCCGTCAGCGTGGTTCCGCAGCCGAGGCGGCCCTGATGGCGGCGCCGCAGGCGGCCTCTCCGCTGCGCGTGCTGGTGGCCGACGACCAGACGGTGGTCCGCGACGGGCTGTCGGCGCTGCTCGGGCTGCTGCCGGGCATCGAGGTGGTGGGAACGGCGGTCGATGGCGACGATGCGGTCCGCCAGGCGGTCGAGCTGGTGCCGGACGTGGTCCTCATGGATCTGCACATGCCGAACTGCGGCGGCGTCGAGGCGACCCGCAGGCTCGCGCTGATGGAGCCGCGAGTCGCCGTGGTGATCCTGACGACCTACTCGGACAATGACTCGGTGTTCGCCGCGCTGCGGGCCGGGGCCCGCGGCTTCCTCACCAAGAACGCCCGCGCCACGGAGATCCTCGAGGCCGTGTCGGTGGTGTCCGCGGGCGGGGCCCAGCTCGCCCCGGCCGTTCAGCGCCAGCTGGTCGAGGCCATCGCCGTCGGCGACGGTCTCGGGGTGCCCGGTTCGAGGGCCGGCGACCGGGCCGACCCGCCGCCGGCCGGGCTCACCCCGCGCGAGGTCGAGGTGCTCACGCAGATCGGGGCGGGCCTTTCCAACGGCGAGATCGCGGCCAGGTTCTGCGTGTCGGACACCACGGTGAAGACCCACGTGAACCACCTGCTGGCCAAGACCGGCATGCGCGACCGGGCCCAGCTCGTTGGTTACGCGTTCCGGCTCGGACTCATCCGCTGACCGGCGGCTGGCTCACTGCCGGGGCGCTCAGCCATCGTCGTCTCGCTGGCAGCAGACCGCGTGCCCGGTAGCCCGCCACACCCTGGCGATCTGGTACGCGCGCCGGTCTATGGCCAGGACCTGCGCCTGCACCCTGGCCAGGGCGGCGGGCGCCAGGTGCCGGACCGACGTCAGCTGCAGGAATTCCTGCTGGTCGCCGCCGCGGGCCCCGACCCGGACCAGCCCGGTGTGCCGCGCGTAGTACTTGATCTGGTGGCCCCCCTGCGGGTCGTTCGGGCTCCATTCGTCGACCACCACGACGTGCCGGAAGCAACGTGAGCGCACGCAGGCCGTCTGGCCGGTGCCGATGACCCTGGAGACGTCGAAGAAGCCGATCGATGGCACCCGGCCCTCCACGTACTGGGCACCCACGGTGGGCCTGGCCAGGACGTGGATTCCGCCCATGTCACCGCGCACCCCCTTGACCCAGGTGCTCGGGGCCCCGGTGAACTTGCCGTTGTCGTACTCCTCGGGGTACTCGCCAAAGTTCCACACGTTGCCGCGGCTGTCCTGGGCGAACAGCGCGATCTCCTGCTCCTCGAGCCTGCCGTCGAGGAAGTCGCGGTCCCAGGCGACCACGGTCCGCACGCCGCCGACCATCTTGGTCAGGCCGGTGACGGTGAACACCACGCTGTGCGGCGTGGACTTGCCGCCCTGGACGATCCTGCCCTGGTAGATGAACTGGGTCCCCGGCACCAGCGGGAACAGCCGGTTGTTCACCCGGGTCGGGTGCGGGAACGCGACCTTCCGGGCGGCGGCCGCGGCGCTGGCGGCGGCCGGGGGGGCCGTGCCGCCCCCGCCCGGCGCGGCCAGCACGGCGAGCGACGACGCTCCGAGGGCCGCGATGACGGTGATCGACCGGAGTCGCCGTGCAGCGTGCATGTCTAGCTCCCTTGTCGGCTTTCGGCCCGGCTCCGGCCGAACCGCAGGTAGAGGGACGGGACGATGAGGAGGTTCAGCAGCGTGGACGTGACCAGCCCGCCCAGCACGACAACCGCGAGCGGGTGCTCGATCTCGTGCCCGGGACGCTCGCCGAGAACCACCAGCGGCACCAGGGCCAGGCCCGTGGCCAGCGAGGTCATCAGGATCGGCGACAGCCGCTCCCTCGCCCCGCGGAGCACCAGGGCCGGCCCGAACTCCATTCCCTCGCTGGCTTCGAGGTGCTGCCAGTGGTTGATCAGCAGGATGCCGTTGCGGGCCGCGATGCCGAACACGGTGAACAGGCCGACGAGGGAGCCCAGGGAGATGATCCCGCCGCCGATCCAGGCGGCCAGGATGCCGCCGACGAGCGCCATCGGCAGCGTGAGGAAGGAGAGCAGGGCCAGCCGCCACCGGCGGAACGAGGCGTGCAGCAGGAGCAGGATCGCCGCCGCGGCGATGATCGCCGACTCCAGCAGCCGGCTCTGCGCCGCCTGCCGCTCCTTGTACTCGCCGAGCAGCTCGACGTGGTATCCGCGGTCCAGCTTGACCGAGGCCAGCTTCTGCCTGATCTCGTTGACGACCGCCCCGAGGTCACGCCCGCTCACGCCCGCGCCCACGTCCAGGTACCGCGAGTCACCCTGCCGCTCGATCGCGTTCGGGTTGGGCTGCAGCGACACGTCGGCGACCGACCCCAGGCGCACCACCTTGCCGGACGGGGTGTCGATGGGCACGTTCGCCACGTCGGTGACGCTGTGCCTGGTCGAATCCGGGCTCCAGACCACCACGTCGTAGGCCTTGCCGGCCCGGAAGATGTCGCCAACCTCCTCGCCGGCCACCAGGGTGGCCGCCTGCCGGCGGACGTCGCCGGGCTTGAGGCCGTACCGCTCCGCGGCGGCGAGCCTGACCTTCACATCTGCCTGCGGGACGTCGCTGGAGATGTCCCTGTGCGCGTCAACGACGCCGTTGACCGACGCCACCAGCGCCAGCACCTGGTCGGACGTTGCTCGCAGCGTCTTCAGGTCCTCGCCGTAGGTGCGCACGATGATCGGTTCCTTGGCGCCGGTGAGCACCTCCTGGATCCGCTCGTCGAGGTAGGTCTGCACCTCGCGGAACAGGCCCGGGTAGCCGCTGGTGACCGAGTGGATCCGGGCCAGGGTCTTGCCGTAGTCGGCGCCGGGCGAGAGGCTGACCCAGATCTCGCCGAGGTTGACCCCGGCCACCTCCTCGCCGAGCAGCGCCTGGCCGATGTGGGCGCCCGCGCTCTGAACCCCGGGGATGGCCAGCAGCTCCCGGCTGATCGTGGTCGTGGAGCGTTCCATCTCCGCGGTCGAGGTGCCCGGCGGCGCGACCCAGTGGATCAGGAAGTCCCGCTCCTTGAACCCGGGGAACAGCGACTGGCCCAGGTGCGGGTACACGGCGACGCCGACCACGGACACCACGGCGAACAGCGAGTACGCGGCGAGCGGCCGGACGATGACGCGGGACAGCCCCGCGATGTAGGCGCGCTGCAGCCATCCGACGACCGGCGAGGCGCGGCGCTCGATGCGGGCGCCGCGCAGCAGGAGCAGGGAAAGCGCCGGGGTCACGGTGAGCGCCACGGCCATCGAGGCGACGATCGCGAGCGTGTACGCCAGTGCCAGCGGCCGGAAGAATGCCCCGGTCAGCCCCGTCAGCAGGAACACGGGGACCGAGGCGGCCACGATGATGAGGGTGGCGTAGACGATCGGGCTTCGCACCTCCAGACAGGCGCTGAGGATCACCGATGACGTCGGCCGCTTGCCCCCGGCGAGCCGCTCGGCCCGCAGCCGCCGGGTGATGTTCTCGACGTCGATGATCGCGTCGTCCACCACCGCGCCGAGCGCGATCACCAGCCCGGCCAGGGTCATGGTGTTGATGGTCGCGCCGGTCTTGTAGAGCACGAGCATGGCGGCGACCAGGGACAGCGGAATCGTCAGCAGGCTGATCAGCGCCACCCGCCATTCGAACAGGAACAGCGCGAGGATGACCACGACCAGAATGAAGCCGAGCACGATGGCCTGGGTGAGGTTGGAGATCGCCAGCTTGACGAAGTCCGCCTGCTGGAACACCTTGGTGTCGAACTTGATCCCGGGCAGGCCCGGCTGCAGTTCCTTGAGCGCCTGCTCCACCCCCGCGGTCATCTGCAGGCTGTTGGCCCACGGGAGCTTCTCGACGACGAGCAGCAGGCCAGGGCCGCCGTCGATGATCGCGTCGCCGATAAGGGGCTGATGCTGCTGGCCGATCGTGGCGACATCCCCGAGCCGTACGGTCCGGCCGGCCCTCGTCTCGACCGGAACCTTCGCGAGGTCGGCGGGGGTCACGACTGGCAGCACGTTCCGGACCCCGATCCGCTGGTTCGGGGTCTCGATCGCGCCGCCGGTGCCGATCACGGACCCGGTGGAGAACTTGAGCAACCCGGAGTCGACCGCGGCCTCCGTGGTCTGCATCACCTGGTCCAGGGTCACCCTGTTGGCCAGCAGCTTGGACGGCTCGGCCTGCACCGCCATGAGGTCCAGGCGCTCGTTCCAGATCGCCACGTTGGCGACGCCGGGCACGCGCAGCAGCCGGGCACGGATCGCCCAGTAGGCCGTCATGGACATCTCGATCAGCGAATGGGTCTTCGACGTCATGCCGATCTGCATGGCACGGC
>DASYXX010000162.1:0-24258 GCA_035934395.1 Streptosporangiaceae bacterium | reverse complement strand
CGGGGGCACGGTCACGTACTGCCCGGTCGTGACCCACCAGGCGATCAGGCCGATGATCAGGGCGGCGCCGACGCCCAGGGCGGGGTAGACGAACCGCCGACTGAACAGCCAGCGCTGCAGCACGGGCTCGGCGCGCCGTCGGTAGGCGTCGCCGCGCCGCCCGGGGAAGGCCGGGCCCTCGCCGTGGCCGTACGGGACCCCCCCGTAGGGCAGGCCGTCCTGGGCGACGCCGCCGCCGGGGACGACCAGCGTGTGGTTCGTCCCGTCGGAGCCCGCGGGCACCGGGGCGGGCCCGGCAGGACCGGGGACGCCGTCGTCAAAGAACGGGAACCCCGACGGGGCCGGCGCGGGCGTGCGGTGCATGTCTGCGGGGAGCGCGCCGGGGGCTTCCGCTGGGAGCGCGCCGCGGAAGGTGACGGCGTCCGAGCCCTGTGGGCTGCCGCTCGGCGGGCCGCCCCGGGCGTCGGCGATCGCGCGCAGGAACTGCCCCGCGTCGGCGGGCCGCAGCACGGGATCCCGGCTGGTGGCCAGGGCCACCAGCGTGTCCAGCGACGACGGCAGGCCGGGGACCAGGTCGGACGGTGCCGGGACCACCTCGTTGACGTGCTTGTGCGCCACGGCGAGCGGGTTGTCGCCGGTGTGCGGCTGCGCGCCAGTGAGCATCTCGAACAGCATCACCCCGGCGGCGTACACGTCGGTGCGCGCGTCGGAGGTGCTGTGCGCCACCTGCTCGGGCGCGAGGTAGGCGGCCGTGCCGATGAGCATCCCGGTCCTGGTGTGGCTGACCCCCGATGCGGCCCGGGCCAGCCCGAAGTCGGCGACCTTCACCACGTTGCCTTCGCCGAGCAGGACGTTCTCCGGCTTGACGTCGCGGTGGATGATCCCGGCCTGGTGCGCCGCGGCGAGGCCGGTCAGGACACCGCTGATGATGTCGAGCGCCTCGCGCGAGCCGAGCCCGCCGCGCTCGCGCAGCAGTTCCCGCAGCGTCCGGCCGGGGACGTACTCCATGACCAGGTAGAGCAGATCTCCGTCGCAGCCCTGGTCGTAGACGGCGACGACGTTCGGGCTGTTCAGCCGCGCCACCGACCGCGCCTCGCCGGTGAACCGGCGGACGAATTCGCGATCTCCGGCCAGCTCGGGGTGGGCGATCTTGAGGGCCACCGTGCGATCCAGCTTGGTGTCGATGCCAAGGTAGACCCTGGCCATGCCGCCGCGGGCAATCCAGGAGCCCACCCGGTACCTACCGTCGAGCAGCTGCCCGGCGCTGGGGCGCGAGAGGGTGGTATCCATCGGGAGAAAGTGTAAGGGTCATCACGCCTGCCTGCGGCCCTAACGGAACCGAGGTGATGCTGCTATGACGTCGGCCAGCCCGGAGCGGATCGTCCTGGCGGGCGGCGGCCTGGCCGGCCTGCGCACGCTCGAGGTGCTCCGGGCCCGGGGTTACGCGGGGGCGGTGACGCTGGTCGGCGCCGAGAAGCGGCCGCCCTACGACCGCCCGCCGCTGTCCAAGCGGGTGATGCTGGGCGAGCTGGCCGACACCACGCTGCGGGAGGACCTGGACGGGCTCGGCGGCAAGGTGCGCCTGGGGGAGACGGCGACCCGCCTCGAGCCCGGCCTGCTGCGCACCGACCAGGGCGAGCACCGCTTCGACCGGCTGGTGCTGGCCACCGGGGCCACGCCGGTCGCCCTGCCGGGCAGCGGCCCGCAGCGGTTCCTGCGCACGCTCGACGAGGCGCTCACGCTGCGGGAGCTGCTCCGCCCCGGGCTGCGGCTGGCCATCGTGGGCGCGGGCTGGATTGGCGCCGAGCTGGCCACCGCGGCGGCCGCGCGGGGCTGCCGGGTGACCGTGGTCGAGGCGGCCGCCGCGCCGCTGACCGCGGCCGTGGGAGCCGAGATCGGCGCGCTCACCGCCGGATGGTACGCGGCCGCCGGGGTCGAGCTGCGGCTGGGCCAGCCGGTCGAGTCGGTCGAGCCGGGCGGCCTGGCGCTGGCCGGCGGCGGCTGGCTGGCCGCGGACGAGATCGTCACCGCGGTCGGGGTGCGGCCGGAGGTCGGCTGGCTCAACGGCTCGGGCGTCGCGCTCGACAACGGCGTCGCCGTGGACGAGCAGCTGCGCACGTCGGTGCCTGGCGTGTTCGCCGCGGGGGACTGCATGGCGTTCTGGTCGCTGCGCTACCGGCGCAGGCTGCGGTTCGAGCACTGGGACGTGGCCCTGCGCTCACCGGACGTCCTGGCGGGCAACCTGCTGGGCGGGACCGACGCCTACGATCCCGTGCCGTATTTCTGGTCCGAGCAGTTCGGGCGGATGATCCAGTATGTCGGATTCCATGGCGCGGCGGACCGGATGATCCTGCGCGGCGACCCGGCGGAGCGGCGGTGGGCGGCGTGCTGGCTGGCCGGGGACCAGCTGGTGGCGCTGCTGACCGTGAACTTCCCGCGTGACCTGGCCCAGGGCCGGCGCGTGATCGAGTCGGGGACCCCGGTCGACGCGGCCAGGCTCAGCGACCCTGCGGTCCTGATCCGGGACGCGGTCACGGGCTGAGCGACGGCGCGGCGGTCGGTATCCCCGGGGGAGCCGAGCGTCGCGGCCACCTGGGCCACCCCCGTTATGGATAGTGTTTGACCTTGGCCGGAAAGTGGGAAACTCTTCAGACGTGGCACAGATCGACCCCCCGGCCGACGCCATCGTCGGCGACTGGCTGACCGTGCCCGAGGTTGCGGAGCGCCTCGGGCTTGCCGTGAGCCGGGTCAAGCAACTGCTTCGCGACCACAAGCTGCTCGCGGTCCAGCGTCCCAGCGGCGCGTTCTGCGTGCCCGCGGCGTTCCTCGACGGCGATCAGGTCGTCCGCGGCCTGCACGGCACGCTCACCCTGCTCTTCGACTGCGGCTTCGACGAGGCCGAGGCGCTGCGCTGGCTGTTCACGGCCGACGAGTCGCTGCCCGGCACGCCGATCCAGGCCATCGCCGAGCACCGGGGCACCGAGGTGAACCGGCGCGCTCAGGCGCTGGCGTTCTGACCGCAGGGCAGTCGCAGGGCTCAGGGCTGGCTCAGTCGCTCCGCGCGGTCGCGGCGACCGCCAGCTCGGCGAGCGCCTCCTTGGCCGCCGCGGCGATGGGCGCGTCCTCGAGCGCGGCCAGCGCCTCGGCGACGCTGGAGCCGATCATCGCCTCGCACTCGGCCAGCGCCCCGGTGCCGGTCAGGATCGAGCGGACTTCCTGGAGCCCCGCCTCGCCGAGCAGCCGGTCGCCGAGGCGGCGGTCGAGCAGGTCACGCTGGGCGCGGCTGGACCGCTCCCGGGCCAGCGCGACCAGGACCGTGCGCTTCCCCTCGCGCACGTCGTCGCCGGCCGGCTTGCCGGTCTGGTCCGGATCGCCGAACACGCCGAGCACGTCGTCGCGGAGCTGGAACGCGACGCCGAGCGGCATTCCGTAACGGCTGAGGGCCGCGACCGCCCGCTCGCCCGGGCCGGCCAGCGCCATCCCCAGGTGCAGCGGCCGCTCGACCGTGTACTTCGCCGACTTGTACCTGACCACGCGCAGCGCGCTGCCGACCGTGCCGTCCGAGTCGGACTGGCCGAGCAGGTCCAGGTACTGGCCGGCGACGACCTCGGTGCGCATCGCGTCGAGCACCGGCTGGCCGCGCCGCAGCGCGCCGGGCGGCAGGCCGCTGGCGTGGAACAGCTGATCGGCCCAGGCGAGGAGGAGGTCGCCGATCAGGATCGCGGTCCCGGTCCCGAACCAGTCGGCCGACCCGCGCCAGCCGCCGGCCGAGTGCCGGGCCGCGAACCGCCGGTGCACCGAGGGCTGGCCCCGCCGGGTGTCGCTGGCGTCCATGACGTCGTCGTGCACGAGCGCGCTCGCGTGCAGCAGCTCGAGCGAGGCCGCGGCGGCGTGGATCTCGGGCCGGTCGCCGCCGCCCGCCGCGCGCCAGCCCCAGTAGCAGAACGCGGGGCGCAGCCGCTTCCCGCCGGCCAGCAGCTCGGCGATCGCGTCGAGCCACGGGAGCATGTCCGGCCCGATGCCGCTGAGCACCGCCCGCTGCTGGCCGAGGAAGTCCTCCAGGGCGTGCCCGACCCGGTCGCGGATTCGCGGCAGGTTGGCCTGGCTGGGAGCCATGCTGGCGAGATTAGCCTGGTGGCGCCGGAACCCAGGTCCCCGGCTCGGCGGGCTCCCGCGGCAGCTGGCCGATCCCGCTAATCTGTCCGTATGCCCCCGCGTCAGCTCCGTGCCGCGCCAGCGATCAAGGATCTGCTGGCCTCGGGTGCCGAGTCGTTCTCGTTCGAGTTCATGCCGCCCAAGACCGAGGCGGACGAGCTGCAGCTGTGGCGGGCCATCCGCCAGCTCGAGCCGCTCCGGCCGACGTTCGTCTCGGTGACATACGGGGCGGGGGGCTCGACCCGCGACCGGACCGTCCGGGTCACCGGCAGGATCGCCGAGGAGACCACGCTGACCCCGGTCGGCCACTTCACGGCCGTCAACCACTCCGTGGCCGAGCTTCGCCACGTGATCGGCTCGTACGCGGCCGTGGGCGTGCGGAACGTGCTCGCCCTGCGCGGCGACCCGCCCGGAGCGCCCAACGACGAGTGGGCGGCCCATCCGGACGGCCTGGAGTACGCCGAGCAGCTCGTCCGCCTGATCAGGGCGTCCGGCGACTTCTGCGTCGGGGTCGCGGCGTTTCCCGAGGGCCACCCCCGGTCGCCGGATCTGGACACCGACGTCACGCACTTCGTCGCCAAGTGCCGGGCCGGCGCCGACTTCGCCATCACCCAGATGTTCTTCTTCCCCGAGGACTACCTGCGGCTGCGGGACCGGGTCGCGGCCCAGGGCTGCAGCGTGCCGATCATCGCCGGGATCATGCCGATCACCAGCGTGGCGATGATCGAGCGCATGGTGGCGATGTCGGGCGCGCGGTTCCCCGACTGGCTGGCCGCGCGACTGCAGGCGGAGGCCGGCGACCGCGCGGCCGTGCGCAAGATAGGCGTGGAGTTCGCCGCGAGCATGTGCGACCGGCTGCTCGCCGAGGGCGTGCCGGGACTGCACTTCTACACGCTGAACGGCTCGCGGGCCACCCAGGAGATCTATCAGCTGCTGGGGCTTGGGGAGCGGGTACGCAGCGGGAGCACCGCGCCCATCACCGCGTACGGGACCGCGGAGCCAGGGAAGCTGTAGCCGGTCAGCAGGTCGGCGAAGCCGAGGCCGCGGTAGAGCCGCCTGGCCGGCGAGTCGGCGTCCTGAGTGGAGAGCACGGCCGTGCGCTCCCGGCGCCCGGCGGCGAGCCCGAGCACCAGGCTCCGGCCGATGCCGCGGCGGTGAAAGTCCGGGTGGACGTGTACCTCCGCGATCTCCAGCGAGTCCGCCAGCCAGGCGGCGGCGACCGCCGCTCCGGTCCTGGCGGTGAGCGCGGTGGCGACCACGTCGTGCCACCACTGCCCGGCCGCGCCGCTGAAGCCGTAGCTGAAGGCGATGATCTGGCCGGGCCTGATGCTCCGGCCGGGACCGTCGGCCAGGCCACCGTCGTCGGCCGCCACGGCCAGCGCGCGGAAGCCGCGATAGCTGGAGTGCTGCTCCATGATCGAGCGCCGTCCCGGAAGCTGGGCCGGATCGGGTCGCATGGCCGCCGCGTACACCGCCGCCAGCGAGTCGAGCTCGGACACGAACGCGGTCCGGCTGAGTTCCCGCGGGCGGCTGGAGCATCGCACGGCGGCAAGCGTATGCCAGGCCGGGCCCGCCCGCGCGGCCGCCCTGGGACCCAGGTCCCGGCGGCGGTCCAGCGGCGACGTCCCCGCCGCGACGGCGCGCTCCCCGTTTTGTCGGACCCCTCCGGTAACTTCGAACGCAGGTGCAATTGGCTGGACAGTCGAGCGAACCTATGTTCGAATAAGGAGGCAGGCGTCCGGCGAGATCCGTTCCCCTGCGGGCCGCCGGGCCGTCGCTGACCGGGCGGGGCGTGGGGAAGCGCTCCGCCCGGCCAGGGCGGGGCGCCGGGCAGGCGCTGCTGATAGGAGGAGCTGCAGTGGGCACAGCTGCGATGGGCGCGACCGCGCGGGCCGGCAGCGACGGGAGCGGCGCCCGGCCGCGAGCCCGGGTCGCGCCGTCAGCGCTGGCGCTGCTGGAGTCGGCCAGGTACGGGCTGGCCGCGGCCGAGGGCGAGGTCTCGGCCGGAGCGAGGTACGTGTCGGCTCACCTGGCGGCGCTTCGGGCCGCGGCGGCGGTCGTCGCGGCCAGGGCCGATCCGGCCACATCGACGCGCCGCAGGAAGCCGCTGAGCGTATGGGAGCTGCTGCCGAAGGTAGAGCCCGCGCTGTCCGAATGGGCCGCGTTCTTTGCCGCCGGCGCGGCCAAGCGCGCGGCAGCCGAGGCCGGGCTGCCCCGCGCGGTCTCGCCGCGAGAGGCGGACGAGCTGCTGCGCGATGCGGAGACGTTCCTGTCCCTGGCGGAGAGCGCGCTCGGGGTTCCCAGCCAGCAGTTGCTGCCATTGCTCACCGCCGGGTAGCGGCCCGGCGGCGGGCGGCGCCTGCGGAGGCGGGCGCCCGGTCAGAACGCCTCGATGGCTCCCCGGGCCTCGGAATCCAGGATGCCCCAGCTGATCAATTCCTCGGTGAGGTCGGTCGGCGACTTGTCGTAGATCACCGCCAGGGAGCGCAGATCCTCCTGGCGTATCGACAGCACCCGGCCGTTGTAATCGCCGCGCTGGCTCTGGATGGTCGCGACATAGCGCGCAAGCGGTCCTGCCTTGTCCTTGGGCAACTGCGCCATACGCTCGAGGTCGATCACAAGCTTGGGAGACGGCGCAAGCAGCGTGGGCAGCACGTCCCCGGGAAGCAGCTCGGACACGGGAACGCCGTAAAACTCGGCCAGCTCAGCGAGCTTCTGTACGGTCACAGAGCGGTCGCCGCGTTCGTAGGAGCCAACGACCACGGCCTTCCACCGCCCGCGAGACTTCTCCTCAACTCCGTGCAGCGAGAGCCCTTGCTGGGTGCGAATCGCGCGCAGCCGCGCCCCCAGGGTCTTCGCGTAGTCAGATGGCATGATCTTTGGCCCCCTGGCCTTGTCGATGGTGATAGTGATGGTTACGCACAGTGACGGTAGGCCGCGAGGCCGACAAGGTCAAGCCGAATGGCAAAAAGCGGATGAACTTACGCCCGACCCACCTGCCCATCGCACTTCACCGCATCGCCCGGCCCCGTGCGGGCCGTCCGTTCCAGGTCACGGCGAGCCTGGTCGCGCAGGGAGTTGCGTGATGCTGCGTCCGCCCCGGATCGCCGCGGCGGAGGGTGAGATGCCGCTAGATACGGACATCATGTGATAAAAGTCACTGGTCGTCACGCCGCGTGCAGGCCAGCCTGCCCGGCCCATGGTCGGCTGGCTGGTACGGTAGTCCGAACTGACGTCCTTTAAGGCCCGTCCGGTGAGGCGGGAAAGGAGGTCCCATGATGCATGCGGCCAATCAGGGCGAGCGCGGCCCGCGGGCCGGCGGCCCTCGTCTCACCCCGAGGCGGGATGCTCCGCGGAGGGGCGAGGAGCAGCGCAAGACCGTGCTCGAGCCCGCCGAGATCAGGCGGGCGCTGACCAGGATCGCGCACGAGATCCTCGAGCGGACCAACGGTGCCGCCGATGTGGTGCTGCTCGGCATCCCGACCAGGGGGGTGCCGCTCGCCCAGCGCCTGGCCGAGCGCCTCGAGCAGGTCGAGGGCAGGCCGGTTCCCGCGGGATCGCTCGACATCACCATGTACCGGGATGACCTGAGGCTGCGGCCGGCCAGGGCGCTCGGTCACACCGAGGTCCCGACAACCGGCATCGACGGCCGGATCGTCGTCCTCGTCGATGACGTCCTCTACTCGGGCCGCACGGTCCGTGCCGCGCTGGACGCCCTCGGCGAGCTCGGCCGCCCGCGCGCGGTTCAGCTCGCGGTCCTCATCGACCGCGGGCACCGCGAGCTCCCGATCCGGGCCGACTACGTCGGCAAGAACCTGCCGACCTCGCAGCGCGAGATGGTCCGGGTCCTGCTCACCGAGGTAGACGGCGAGGACGCGGTGCTGCTGAGCGCCAGCCCCGTCGAGCGGGAGGACTCATGAACCGTCACCTGATCTCGGCCGGGGACCTGAGCCTCGATGACGCGCTGCTGATCCTGGACACCGCTGACGAGCTGGACCTCGTGGCCGAGCGGCCGGTCAAGAAGCTGCCCACGCTGCGCGGCCGGACGGTGGTCAACCTCTTCTACGAGGACTCCACGCGGACCAGGATCTCGTTCGAGGCGGCCGCGAAACGGCTGTCCGCCGACGTGATCAATTTCTCGGCCAGGGGATCCAGCGTCGCCAAGGGCGAGAGCCTGAAGGACACCGCGCTGACGCTGGAGGCCATGGGCGCCGACGCCGTGGTGATCCGGCACGGGGCGTCGGGCGCGCCGCACCGGCTCGCGGGCTGGGTGCGGGGCAGCGTCGTCAACGCGGGGGACGGGGCGCACGAGCATCCGACCCAGGCGCTGCTCGACGCGTTCACCATGCGCCGGAGGCTGGGTCGGCTGGACGGGCTGCGCGTGGTCATCGTCGGCGACGTGCTGCACAGCCGGGTCGCCCGGTCCAACGTGCTGCTGCTGAGCACGCTCGGGGCCGAGGTCACGCTGGTCGCCCCGCCGACGCTGCTCCCGGTCGCGGTCGGCGGCTGGCCCTGCTCGGTCGGCTACGACCTGGATGCAGCGCTGCCCAAGGCCGACGTTGTGATGATGCTGCGGGTCCAGCAGGAACGGATGAACGCCGCCTACTTCCCGACGGTCCGCGAGTACAGCCGCCGGTACGGGCTCGACGCCGACCGTATGGCGCTGCTGCCCGAGCACGGCATCGTCATGCACCCGGGTCCGATGAACCGGGGGGTGGAGATCGCCGCCGAGGTGGCCGACTCCGTGCGATCCACGATCGTCGAGCAGGTGGCCAACGGCGTCAGCGTGCGCATGGCCGTGCTCTACCTGCTCCTGGGCGGATCGGGGGGTCGCTGATGACGGCCCGGGCCGCGGAGTGGATCATCGGGGGGGCCAGGCTGCTGGGGGGAGACCCCGCCGACATCCGGATCGCCGACGGCGTGATCGCCGAGATCGGGCGCGATCTGGATCACGATGCCGCCGCGCAGCGCCTTGACGCCGACGGGCTGATCGCGCTGCCCGGCCTGGTCGACCTGCACACGCACCTGCGCGAGCCCGGCCGGGAAGACGCCGAGACCGTGCTGACCGGCACGGCCGCGGCCGCGCTCGGCGGCTTCACCGCGGTGCACGCGATGGCCAACACCGACCCGGTCGCCGACACGGCCGGCGTGGTGGAGCAGATCTGGCGGCTCGGCCGGCAGGCAGGCCGCTGCGACGTGCAGCCGGTGGGCGCGGTCACGGCGGGCCTGGGCGGCAGCCGGCTCGCCGAGCTTGGCGCCATGGCCGACTCGGCCGCCCGGGTCCGGGTCTTCTCCGACGACGGACGGTGCGTCCACGACGCGGTGCTGATGCGGCGTGCCCTGGAGTACGTCAGGGCGTTCGGGGGAGTGATCGCCCAGCACGCCCAGGAGCCGCGGCTCACCGACGGCGCCCAGGTGAACGAGGGAGAGATCTCCGGCAGGCTCGGCCTGACCGGCTGGCCCGCGGTCGCCGAGGAGGCGATCATCGCCCGCGACTGCCTGCTCGCGGCCCACGTGGGATCCGCGCTGCACGTCTGCCACGTCTCCACGGCCGGCTCGGTGGAGATCCTGCGGTGGGCGAAGGCCAAGGGATGGCAGGTCACCGCCGAGGTGACCCCGCACCACCTGCTGCTCACCGAGGAGCTGGCCGCGGGCTACGACCCGGTGTTCAAGGTCAACCCGCCGCTGCGGACCGCCGAGGATGTCGCCGCGCTGCGCGCCGGGCTCGCGGACGGAACGATCGACTGCGTGGCCACCGACCACGCGCCCCACCCGCTCGAGGACAAGGAGGCCGAGTGGGTGGCCGCGGCGTTCGGCATGACCGGCCTGGAGACCGCGCTGCGCGTGGTCCACGAGGCGGTGGTGGAGCCGGGCCTGCTCGACTGGGCGGGCGTCGCCGACCGGATGTCGGCCCGGCCCGCCGCGATCGGCCGCCTGAGCGGGCACGGCCGGCTGTCCCCGGGCGAGCCGGCCAACCTCGTGCTGTACGACCCGTCGCCACGGGAGGCCGTCGACCCGGCGACGCACGCCTCCCGCAGCCGTAACACGCCGTTCGCCGGGATGGTCCTGCCGGGCCGCGTGATGGCCACGTTCCTGCGCGGAAGCCCCACCGTGCTGGACGGGAAGCTGGCCCGGTGACGGCGGGCGAGCGGGCGGCTGCGGGCGCGCGGGCGACCGCTGGCGGAGCCATGCTGATGCTCGAGGACGGCACGGTGTTCCGCGGCGCGGCCTACGGCGCGGACGGCGAGACCTTCGGCGAGATGGTCTTCAACACGGGGATGACCGGGTACCAGGAAACGCTGACCGACCCGTCGTACTGCGGGCAGATCGTCGCGATGACCGCGCCGCACATCGGCAACACCGGCGTGAATTCCGCCGATCCCGAGTCGCGGCGGATCTGGGTGAGCGGCTACGTGGTCCGCGAGCCCGCGAGGATGTTCTCGAACTGGCGGGCGGAGCGCTCCCTGGAGGACGACCTGCGGGCGCACGGGGTCATCGGGATCGCGATCACCGGCACCAGGGCGCTGACCAGGCACCTGCGCGAGCGCGGTGCGATGCGGGCGGCGATAAGCACCGGGACGGCCGATCCGGCGGGGCTGCTGGAACGGGTCCTGGCCAGCCCGGGGATGGCCGGCGCCGACCTGGCCGCCGCCGTGTCCACGGCCGGGCCCTACGTGGTAAGCCCGCCCGAGGGCACGCCGCTGCGCCATCGCGTCGCCGCGGTCGACCTCGGCATCAAGACCGCCACGCCGCGGTCGATGGCCAGGCTGGGCTGCGAGGTCACGGTGCTGCCCGCGGCCAGCACCGCCGCGCAGATCCTCGCGTCAGGGCCGGACGGGGTGTTCGTCTCCAACGGGCCCGGCGACCCCGCCGCGCTCGGCTACGCGGTCGAGGCGATGCGCGGGGTGCTCGCCGCCGGGGTCCCGGTGTTCGGGATCTGCCTGGGCAGCCAGATCATGGGCCGGGCGCTCGGCCTGGACACCTACAAGCTGCGCTTCGGGCACCGCGGCGTGAACCAGCCGGTCCAGGACCTGCGCACCGGGCGGGTGCAGATCACCAGCCACAACCACGGCTTCGCGGTGGCGATGCCCGAGGCGCGAGGCCGGTTCCAGACCGACTTTGGCTCGGCCGAGGTCACCCACGTGAACCTCAACGACGGGGTGGTCGAGGGACTGCGGCTGCTGGACGCGCCGGCGTTCAGCGTGCAGTACCATCCCGAGGCGGCGCCGGGCCCGCACGACGCATCCGGCCTGTTCGCCGAGTTCTGCGAGCTCATGGAGCGTGCCCGATGACGCCCGGTAACCTTCCCCAGATTGGCCGGGCCGGATTCCGTGATCTAGGACTGAAACCCGTCATATACGCGGGTTTGAGTCCTAGATCACCGAATGAGTCGCACGAAAGCCACGCTGGAGTGGTTCGCGAGGCGGATGTGACTGGCGGGACGTTTGCGCCGGGCCGGGCCAGGCAGGTGGGCGGGGTCGCGGGAGCTGGACCCGGGGAGAGGCGCGGGATCCGGGCTAGCGGAGGGGGTCACGGTGCCGCGGCGGGCTGACCTGAGCTCGGTCCTGGTCATCGGGTCCGGCCCGATCGTGATCGGCCAGGCCTGCGAGTTCGACTACTCGGGCACCCAGGCCTGCCGCGTGCTCCGGCAGGAGGGGATCCGGGTCAGCCTGGTCAACAGCAACCCGGCGACGATCATGACTGATCCCGAGTTCGCCGACGCGACCTACGTGGAGCCGATCACGCTCGACGTGCTGGAGAAGGTGATCGCGAGGGAACGGCCGGACGCGGTGCTGCCCACGCTGGGGGGTCAGACCGCCCTGAACGCGGCCGTCGCGCTGCACGAGGCCGGGACGCTGGCCCGGTACGGAGTCGAGCTGATCGGCGCCGACATCGAGGCGATCAGGGCCGGCGAGGACCGCAGTCGGTTCAAGGAGATCGTCACCGGCCTCGGTGCCGAGGTTCCGGCCAGCCACATCTGCCATTCGCTGGCCGAGTGCCGGCAGGCCGCGGACGAGCTGGGCTACCCGCTGGTGGTGCGGCCGTCGTTCACGCTCGGCGGCCTCGGGTCCGGCATCGCCCGCGACGGGCGGGACCTGCAGCGGATCGCCGGCGCGGGGCTGGACGCGAGCCCGGTCACCGAGGTGCTGCTCGAGGAGTCGATCCTCGGCTGGAAGGAGTTCGAGCTCGAGCTGATGCGCGACCGTCACGACAACGCGGTCATCGTCTGCTCGATCGAGAACATCGACCCGATGGGCGTGCACACCGGCGACTCGGTCACGGTCGCCCCGGCGATGACGCTGACCGACCGGGAGTACCAGCGGATGCGCGACGTCGCGATCGCCACCGCGCGCGCGGTCGGGGTGGACACCGGCGGCTGCAACATCCAGTTCGCCGTCCATCCACGCACCGGGCGGATGGTCGTGATCGAGATGAACCCGCGGGTGTCCCGGTCCAGCGCGCTGGCCTCGAAGGCCACCGGCTTCCCCATCGCCAAGATCGCGGCCCGGCTCGCCATCGGCTACACGCTGGACGAGATCCGCAACGACATCACCGGCGAGACGCCGGCCAGCTTCGAGCCCGCGCTCGACTACGTCGTGGTCAAGGTGCCGCGGTTCGCGTTCGAGAAGTTCCCCGGCGCGGATCCCGTGCTGACCACGCACATGAAATCGGTGGGCGAGGCGATGGCGATCGGCCGGTCGTTCTCGGAGGCGCTGCAGAAGGCGCTCAGATCGCTCGAGCATCCCGGCGCCCCGCTGCACTGGCGGGAGCCGCCCGGAGACCCGGCGGAGCTGCTGCGGCGCTGCGCGAGCCCGCACGACGGCCGCATGGCCACGCTGCACCAGGCGATCCGGGCCGGCGTGACCGTGGCCGAGCTGGCCGAGGCGACCGGGATCGACCCGTGGTTCATCGACCAGATCAAAGGCATCGAAGAACACTCCGAACGTTTGCGCGGCGGCGCGGAGCCGCTGACGGCCGGCGCCCTGCGGGCGGCCAAGGCCGCGGGGTTCTCAGACTCCCAGATCGCCCAGATC
Organism: Streptosporangiaceae bacterium; assembly: GCA_035934395.1. Classification (GTDB taxonomy): domain Bacteria; phylum Actinomycetota; class Actinomycetes; order Streptosporangiales; family Streptosporangiaceae; genus JASHPR01. The sequence continues at coordinate 11,068 of DASYXX010000162.1, read as the reverse complement.
CGGGGGACGACCGAGGCGCGGATCCGGGCGCTGCGCCACGACCTCGGCGTCCGGCCCGTGTACCACGCGGTGGACACCTGCGCCGCGGAGTTCGCCGCGCGCACGCCCTACCTGTACTCGACCTACGACGCCGAGACCGAGGTGCCTCCCGGCGACCGCCCCAAGGTGATCATCCTCGGCAGCGGCCCGAACCGGATCGGCCAGGGCATCGAGGTCGACTACGCCTGCGTGCACGCCTCGTTCGCGCTGTCGGCGGCGGGCTACGAGACCGTGATGGTCAACTGCAACCCCGAGACCGTCTCCACCGACTACGACACGTCCGGCCGGCTGTACTTCGAGCCGCTCACCCTCGAGGACGTCCTGGAGGTGGTGGCCGCGGAGCAGGCTAGCGGGCCGCTCGCCGGGGTGATCGTCCAGCTCGGCGGGCAGACGCCGCTCGGCCTGGCCCGGGCGCTGGCCGAGGCGGGCGTCACGGTGGTCGGCACGCCGCCGGACGCGATCCACCTGGCCGAGGACCGGGGCGAGTTCGGCGCGGTCCTGGCGGCGGCCGGGCTGCCCGCGCCGCGTTACGGCACCGCGACGTCGCTGCCCGAGGCGAAGGCGGTCGCCGCCGAGATCGGCTACCCGGTGCTGGTCCGGCCCTCGTACGTGCTCGGCGGCCGCGGCATGGAGATCGTCTACGACGACGACACGCTAGAGGCGTACGTCGCCCGGGCCACCGAGATCAGCCCCGGCCACCCGGTGCTGATCGACAGGTTCCTCGATGACGCGATCGAGATCGACGTGGACGCCCTGTACGACGGCCACGAGCTCTACCTGGGCGGGGTGATGGAGCACATCGAGGAGGCCGGCATCCACTCCGGCGACTCGGCCTGCGCCCTCCCGCCGATCACCCTGGGCCGTGAGTACATCAGCGAGATCAGGCGCTCGACCGAGGCCATCGCGCGCGGCGTCGGAGTGCGCGGGCTGCTGAACGTGCAGTACGCCCTGGCCGGAGGGGTGCTGTACGTGCTGGAGGCGAACCCGCGCGCCTCGCGCACCGTGCCGTTCGTGTCCAAGGCCACCGCGGTCCCGCTGGCGAAGGCGGCAGCGCGGGTCATGCTGGGCGCGACGGTGGCCGGGCTGCGCGACGAGGGCCTGCTGCCCGCCTCCGGGGACGGCGGCACCCCGCCGCTCGACGCGCCGATCGCGGTCAAGGAGGCGGTGCTGCCGTTCGGCAGGTTCCGCAACGCCGCCGGCGAGGGCGTGGACACCGTGCTCGGCCCGGAGATGCGCTCGACCGGCGAGGTCATGGGGATCGACGAGGTGTTCGGCACCGCGTTCGCGAAGTCCCAGGCCGCCGCGTACGGGTCGCTTCCGGTGAAGGGCCGCGCGTTCGTCTCGGTGGCCAGCAAGGACAAGCGCTCCATGGTGTTCCCGGTCAAGCGCCTCGCCGACCTCGGCTTCCAGATCTGGGCCACGGCGGGCACCGGAGAGGTGCTGCGCCGGAACGGGGTCCGTGCCACGATCGTGCGTAAGCACGGTGACGGCCCCGGGCCCGACGGCGAGCCGACGATCGTGGAGCGGATCCTGGCCGGCGAGGTGGACCTCATCGTGAACACGCCGTTCGGCAGCCCGGGCCATGCTGGGCCCCGCCTTGACGGCTACGAGATCCGGACCGCGGCCGTGCGGCGCGGCGTTCCCTGCGTGACGACCACGGCGGGGCTGGCGGCGGCCGTGCAGGGCATCGAGGCGATCAACTCCGGTGAGGTGGGCGTGCGGTCACTGCAGGAGCACGCGGCGCGTCTGCGGGGGGATCCGGGGGGTCGCCCCCCCGGGCCAGCACTGCGTACCGCCGGGGGTGCGCGGGAGGGCTCGTCATGACGCACGGGAACGGCGAGGCGGAGACGGGGCCGGTCCAGGTGCGCGGGACCGTGCTGACGGTCCGCCGGGTGGACGCGTACCACGCGATGACGGTGGTGGCGCCAGGCATCGCGGCGCGCGTCCGGCCCGGCCAGTTCGTGACCCTGGCCGTCGGCGGCCCGGCCACGTCGATGCTGATGCGCCGCGCGTTCTCGATCCACGATGTGCGGCCCGATCACGGCGGTACCGTGGAGTTCGTGTTCGCGGCAACCGGCGCGGGGACCCGGTGGCTGGCCGAGCGCCGGGCCCGGGACGTCCTCGACATCACCGGGCCGCTGGGACGGCCGTTCCCCGTTCCGCGTGACCCGGTCAGCTGCCTGCTGGTGGGCGGCGGCTACGGCAGCGCGCCGCTGTTCTCGCTCGCGAACCGGCTGCGCGACCGCCGCTGCTCGGTCGACTTCCTGCTCGGCGCGTCGACCGGGGACCGCGTGTTCGGCGCGCTGACCGCGCGGCGGACCGGGCGGACGGCCACGATCACCACCGAGGACGGCTCGCTGGGCGCACGCGGCGTCGTCACCGACATGCTGGGCCAGGTCATCCACGAGGCCAGGACCGACGTCATCTACGCCTGCGGCCCGATGCCCATGCTGCGCCAGGTGACGTCGCTGGCCCGGCGGTACGACATCCCGGTGCAGGTCGCCGTGGAGGAACTGATGGCCTGCGGGGTCGGGGTCTGCATGACCTGCGTGCTGCCGGTTACCGGAACCGACGGGATCACCAGGATGGTCCGGTCCTGCGTCGACGGCCCGGTATTCAGGGGCGAGCAGGTGCGCTGGGACGACGTGGGAACGATCCCGTTCGACGCGTTCGGGGCACCCGGCTGGGAGCCCAGGTCCCGGCGCGCGGCGGGCGTCGCCCAGCCCGAGAGGGCAAGTACCAGTGGCGACTGACCTTCGTGGCCGGCTGGGCCAGGCAGAGCTGCCGAACCCGATCCTCACCGCGTCGGGATGCGCGAGCGCCGGGCGCGAGCTGGCGCAGTTCTTCGACGTCTCCAAGATCGGCGCGATCGTGACCAAGTCGGTGATGCTCGCGCCGCGGGCGGGCAGGCCAACGCCGCGGATGGCGGAGACGCCCAGCGGCATGCTCAACTCGATCGGGCTCCAGGGGCCGGGCATCGAGGCGTTCCTGCAGCGGGACCTGCCCTGGCTCCTCTCTCGCGGAGCCCGCACAGTGGTCTCGATCGCCGGAGGAACCGTCGACGAGTTCGCCGAGCTCGCGGGACGCCTCTCCGACGCGGCCGGCGTCACCGCGATCGAGGTCAATATCTCCTGCCCGAACGTCGAGCACCGGGGCCAGGTGTTCGCCTGCTACCCGGGGGCCGCGGCGGCGGTCATCGACGCGGTCCGCGGCCGGACCCGTTACGACATCCCGGTGTTTGCCAAGCTGTCGCCCGACGTCACCGACATCGCGGAGATCGCCAGGGCGTGCGTGTCCGCGGGCGCGGACGGGCTCTCGCTGATCAACACGCTGCTCGGCATGGCGATCGACGTGGACATGATGCGCCCGGTGCTCGCCGGGACGACCGGGGGGCTGTCCGGACCCGCCATCCGGCCGGTGGCCGTGCGATGCATCTGGCAGGTCCGCGAGGCCCTGCCCGATGTCCCGATCATCGGCATGGGCGGCGTGCGCACCGGGCGGGACGCGCTGGAGCTGATCCTGGCCGGCGCGTCGCTGGTCAGCGTGGGCACCACGATCTTCCACGACCCGTCGGCGTGCATCCGCATCGTCCGCGAGCTCGAGGAGGAACTGACGCAGCGCGGCATCGAGCGTCTCTCCGACGCCGTCGGGCTGGCTCACGAGCCACGCGGCGCGGCGCGGCGCAAGCTCACCGGGAACGTTCTGTAGGAGGAGCATGAGCGAGCTGGAGGGGCCGCGGAGGCGAGCTGGAAAGGACAGCAAGCTGGAGGGGCCCAGGAAGCGAGCGGGGGACACGGTTTGATGAGCTATCCCGCGCCGATCGCCGTCGCGCTGGACGCGCCCAGCCTGGATACCGCGGCTCGGTGGGCCGGCCTGGTCACGCCGCACGTCAGCACGGTGAAGATCGGACTCGAGCTTTACCTCCGCTACGGCGCCGAGGCCGTGGCCTCGGTCCGCGGGGCCAGCAGCGTCCGGGTCTTCCTCGACCTGAAGCTGAATGACATCCCGGCCACGGTGGCCGGTGCGGCGCGCGCCGTGGCCAGGCTCCGGCCGGACCTGCTCACGGTGCACGCCGTCGGCGGGACCGGCGCGGTGCGCGCCGCCGTGGCCGCGGCGCCGGACACCAAGATCGTCGCTGTCACCGTCCTCACCTCGCTCGGGGACGACGATCTCGGCATGATCGGGCTGGCCGGCCCGGTCCGGGATGCGGTGCGGCGGCTGGCCGTCCTGGCCGTGGAAGCGGGCGCCCGGGGCCTGGTCTGCTCGCCGCGCGAGGTGGCGGCCGTGCGGGCCGAGGTCGGTCCGGACATCACGCTGATCACCCCGGGCGTGCGCCCGGCGGGATCGGACGCTCACGACCAGGCGCGGGTGGCGACGCCGGAGGACGCGCTGCGGGCCGGCGCCGACCTTCTGGTGATCGGCCGGCCGATCACGGACGCCCCGGATCCCGGGGCGGCGGCGGCCGCGATCGGCGCGTCGCTGCGGAAGGTCACCGTGGCCTCCAGCTGACCATGACTGGCCGCGACGGTCCGTACCCCCAGACCCCCCCGGTGACGGGACATTCGGCTACACTGAGTACTCAGATGAGTTCGGGTAGTAATAATGGTTAATTTGTGACGCCACAAACGGGGGTTCGCGTTGCCGTGACGGGCTGAACTCGCTAGTTTTCCCACGCGGAGCGAGTTTTTCGATACGAAACCCGAGGTGACCACGAGTGGCTCTTCCTCCACTTACCCCCGATCAGCGGGCCGCGGCCCTGGAGAAGGCGGCCAAGGCGCGTAAAGAGCGTGCCGAGGTAAAAAACCGCCTCAAGCACGGCGCGACGACCCTGCCGCAGGTCCTCAAGGAGGGCCAGACCGACGACGTCGTCGGCAAGATGAAGGTCTCGGCCCTACTGGAGTCGATGCCTGGCGTCGGCAAGGTTCGTGCCAAGCAGATTATGGAGCGGCTCGGCATCGCGGAGTCGCGGCGTGTCCGCGGTCTCGGTGCCAACCAGCGGACCGCTCTGGAGCGCGAATTCGGCGGCGAGATCTGACTGACGCGACGGACGGCAGGGGCGGGGGCGCAGGACGCAGGTCCGCGGCCAATCCGTCCACAGATCGTGGGCACGGCGCAGCCCTGCTGGGCGGCGCCCCGGCCCCTGTCCGTCTGACCGTGCTCTCCGGGCCTTCAGGCGTCGGCAAGAGCACGGTGGTGGCGTGCCTGAGGCGCCGCTACCCGGAGATCTGGCTGTCGGTGTCCGTGACCACCCGGGCGGCGCGGCCCGGCGAGGTCGACGGCCGCGAATATCACTTCGTCAGCGACAGTGAATTCGACCGCATGGTCGCGAATAACGAGTTGCTCGAATGGGCGACGTTCGCGGGCCACAGGTACGGCACGCCGAAGCAGCCCCTCGCGGACCGGCTGACCGGCGGCATGCCGGCGCTGCTCGAGATCGACCTGGTCGGCGCGCGGCAGGTGCGCCGGGCGGTTCCCGGCGCCCTCCTGGTCTTTCTCGCGCCTCCGTCCTGGGAGGAGCTCGTGCGCAGGCTCACCAGCCGGCGTTCGGAGCCCGCCGAGGTCATCAGGCGGCGGCTGGAGGTCGCGCGGGTCGAGCTGGCCGCCAAGGCCGAGTTCGATGTCACGCTGGTTAACACGTCCATCGAGGACGTTTGCCGTCGGCTGGTAGCCTTGGTGCTGGCTCCGGCCGGCGACGAGGGCGCCTGACCGCCGGGAGCCAGCCCCGAGCACTCTGCAGGGCACATCAGCAAGGCATCGCAACTTCCGGAAGGCACAACGTGGCAGGGACTCCCGCCGTGGAAGGCATCATCAACCCGCCCATCGACGATCTGCTCAATGTGGTGGACAGCAAGTACGGCCTCGTCATCATGGCTTCGAAGCGGGCCAGGCAGATCAACGCCTACTATGCTCAGCTCAGCGAGGGCCTGCTTGAGTACGTCGGCCCGCTGGTCGAGACCCGGGTCCAGGAGAAGCCGCTCTCGATCGCGCTGCGCGAGATCAGCGAGGGGCTCGTAAGCGCGGAGGAGCCGGAGTCCTGACGGCCTGACCGCCACTTCTGAGCAGGTGCGGGATGCGCGTGATCCTCGGGGTAGGCGCGGGCATCGCCGCCTACAAGTCCTGTGAGCTGCTGCGGCTGCTTACCGAGTCCGGGCACCGGGTCCGCGTGGTTCCCACGCCGGACGCCCTGCGTTTCGTGGGCGAGGCCACCTGGGCGGCGCTCTCCGGCGAGCCCGCCCCATCCGGCATCTGGCAGGACGTGCACGACGTACCGCACGTCCGGCTCGGCCAGACGGCCGATCTCGTGTTCGTGGCCCCCGCGACAGCAGATCTGCTGGCGCGCGCGGCGACGGGCCAGTCCGGCGACCTGCTGACCGCGGTTCTGCTGACCGCGCGCTGCCCGGTCGTGTTCGCGCCCGCCATGCATACCGAGATGTGGGAGCATCCGGCCACCCAGGCCAACGTCTCCACGCTGCGGAGCCGGGGCGCCATCGTGCTCGACCCCGCCTCCGGGCGTCTCACCGGCGCCGACAGCGGGCCGGGGCGGCTGCCCGAGCCTGCCGAGCTGTTCGCCGTGGCGCTGCGGGTGCTCGCCCGCGGCGCTGAGGGGCTCGGGCTCGATCTGTCGGGACGGCGGGTCCTGGTCTCGGCGGGCGGCACCAGGGAGGAACTCGATCCGGTTCGGTTCCTCGGCAACTGGTCATCCGGGCGACAGGGGTACGCGCTCGCGCGTGCGGCCACCGCCCGCGGCGCGAAGGTCACGCTGGTGGCGGCCAACGTGTCTCTCGACGACCCGGCGGGCGCACGGGTGGTGCGCGTGGTCTCGGCCCGCGACCTGCGGGACGCGGTCCTGTCGGCCGCGGGCGAGTCCGACGCGGTGGTCATGGCCGCCGCCGTCGCGGATTACCGGCCAGAGACCAGGAGTGATTCGAAGATCAAGAAGACCGGCTCGGATCCGGAGCCGCTCCGCCTGGTGCAGAATCCCGACATCCTCCGCGAGCTGTCCGGCCACCGGGCGCGTCCCGGTCAGGTGATCGTCGGGTTCGGCGCGGAGACCGGCGACGTGCTGGCCAACGGCCGGGCCAAGCTCGCGGCCAAGGGGTGTGACCTCCTGGTCGTGAACCGGGTCGGTGGCGGCCTGGCCTTCGGGACCAGCGACAACGAGGCCGTGATCCTCGGCGCCGACGGGACGGAAACCCGCGTGCCCCGCGGGCCCAAGGAGGCGCTGGCCGACGTGGTCTGGGATCTCGTGGCCAGTAGGCTGCCCTGAGGGCCACTTCCCGGGAGCGGCACCCGCCGCGGCCCGGCCCGGCTACACTGCGGCGAGGCCTCGTGGCCAACGAATCCGTGAAGAAAAAGGGGAGTCAGGTGGCTCGTCGTCTGTTTACTTCCGAGTCGGTCACGGAAGGCCATCCCGACAAGATGGCCGACCAGATCAGCGATGCGATCCTGGACGGGATGCTCAAGGGCGACCCCGCCAGCCGGGTCGCCGTCGAGACGCTGATCACCACCGGCCAGGTGCACGTCGCCGGAGAGGTGACCACCTCGACCTACGTCGACATCCCCGGCCTGATCAGGGACAAGATCCTGGAGATCGGCTACGACTCCTCGGCCAAGGGCTACGACGGCAGGTCCTGCGGGGTGTCGGTGTCCATCGGCTCCCAGTCGCCGGACATCGCCCAGGGCGTGCGCGAGGCGTACGAGCACCGTGAGGGCGAAGGCGCCGACGAGCTGGACATGCAGGGCGCCGGAGACCAGGGCCTGATGTTCGGCTACGCCTGCCGGGAGACGCCGGAGCTGATGCCGCTCCCGATCATGCTGGCGCACCGGCTGGCCCGCCGCCTGTCCGTGGTCCGGCGCAGCGGGGACGTGCCCTATATCCGGCCGGACGGCAAGACGCAGGTGACGATCGAGTACGCCGGCGGGAAGCCGGTGCGCCTCGACACGATCGTGGTCTCCACCCAGCACGCCGCCGCGATCGACCTGAAGGAGCTGCTGACCCCCGACGTGGCCGACCATGTCGTCAAGCCCGTGCTGGCCGACGTGGACATCGACACCTCCAACTACCGGCTGCTGGTCAACCCCACCGGGCGGTTCGAGATCGGCGGGCCCATGGGCGACGCGGGGCTGACCGGCCGCAAGATCATCATCGACACCTACGGCGGGATGGCCCGGCATGGCGGCGGGGCGTTCAGCGGCAAGGATCCCTCCAAGGTCGACCGCAGCGCCGCCTACGCGATGCGCTGGGTCGCCAAGAACGTCGTCGCGGCCGGGCTGGCTGAGTGCTGTGAGACCCAGGTCGCCTACGCCATCGGCAAGGCGAAGCCGGTCGGGCTGTTCGTGGAGTGCTTCGGCAGCGAGCAGGTCCCGGTCGAGCGCATCCAGGACGCGGTGCTCGAGGTCTTCGACCTGCGGCCGGCCGCGATCATCCGGGACCTGGACCTGCTGCGCCCGATCTACACCCAGACCGCCGCCTACGGCCACTTCGGCCGCGAGGAGCCGGACTTCTCCTGGGAGCGCACCGACCGGACCGACGCCCTGCGCTCGGCCGCCGGCCTGTAGCGGGCCGCGGTCCCCGCAGCCGCCGCACGCGGCGGTGATTCGCGCCGGGCAGCAGCGGCGGTGGTGTCTGGTAGGACAGAAGCCGTGGCAGGTTCGGCAGCACAGGCCCCCGCGCGGGCGCGCTCACCGCGGGGGGATCCGGGGGGTCGCCCCCCCGGTACGGCACCGCGGAAGGCGAAGGTAGCAGCCGCCCGCCTGCCGGTGGCACGCGTGGCGGTTGACGTGTCGCTGCCGCACCTGGACCGGCCCTTCGACTACCTGGTGCCCGAGCCGCTCTCGGCGGCCGCGGTACCCGGGTGCCGGGTCCGGGTCAGGTTCGCCGGGCGGCTCACCGGCGGCTACCTGCTGCAGCGGACCGGGGCCAGCGAGCACCCGGGCCAGCTGGCCTTCCTGGAACGGGTGGTATCGCCGGAGCCGGTGCTGACCGCCGAGGTCTTCGGGCTGGGCCGCGCGGTGGCCGACCGGTACGGCGGCACGCTGGCCGACGTGCTGCGGCTGGCCATCCCGCCGCGCCACGCCGCCGTCGAGTCCGCGCCGCCGGCGGACGTCCCCCGGGCGCGTCCCGCTCTCCCGGAGCCGGGTCCCTGGGCGCGCTACCCGGCCGGCCGATCCTTCCTCACCGCGCTTGCGGGTGGGCGCGCCCCCCGCGCGGCGTGGTCGGCGCTGCCAGGCCCGCACTGGCCGGACGAGATCGCCCGGGCCGCGGCCACCGCCGCGGCCGCCGGGCGCGGGGCGCTGGTCATCGTTCCGGACGCCAGAGACCTCGCCCTGGTCGACGCGGCGCTGGCCGGCGTCCTGGGCCGGGGCCTGCACGCCTGCCTCGCGGCCGACCTCGGCCCGGCCGAGCGTTACCGCCGCTGGCTCGCGGTCGCGCGCGGCCAGGTTCGGGTGGTGGCCGGGACCCGGTCCGCGATGTTCGCCCCCGTCGCCGAGCTCGGGCTGGTCGTGATCTGGGACGACGGGGACGACCTGCACGCCGAGCCGCGGGCGCCCTATCCGCACGCCCGCGAGGTGCTCGCGCTGCGGGCGTACCGCTGCCACGCGGGCGCGCTGCTGGGCGGCTTCGCGCGCACGGCGGAGGTGAGCGCGCTGGTGGCCACCGGCTGGGCCGCCGCACTGACCGCCGACCGGAGCACGGTCCGCCGCTGGGCGCCGCGGATCACCGCGGCGGGCGACGACGCGGAACTGGCCCGGGACGAGGCCGCGCGGTCGGCGCGGATCCCCAGCCTGGCCCTGCGCACGGCCCGCGAGGCGCTCGCCAGCGGCCCGGTCCTGTTCCAGGTCCCCCGCCGCGGCTACGTCGTCGCGGTCTCCTGCGAGCGCTGCGGTGCGCGCGCCCGCTGCCAGACGTGCGGCGGCCCGGTATCGCTGCCCGGGGCGGCGACCGCGCCCGTCTGCGGCTGGTGCGGGCAGGCCGCGGGCACGCGGTGCCCGCGATGCGGGCAGGCCGGCCTGCGCGCGCTGGTCATCGGAGCGCGGCGCACCGCCGAGGAACTCGGCCGAGCCTTCCCCGCGGCAAAAGTCGCGACCTCCGGCGGGGCCGAGGTCATCGCGACGGTGGGCGGGGAACCCGCGGTCATCGTGGCGACGCCGGGAGCCGAGCCGCGCGCCGAGGCTGGCTACGCGGCGGCCGTTCTGCTCGACGGCTGGGCCCTGCTCGGGCGGGCCAGCCTGCGTGCGGCCGAGGAAGCGCTACGGCGGTGGCTCAACGCGGCGGCTCTGGTGCGGCCGGGGGCTGAGGGCGGCTGCGTGGTCGTGGTCGCGAACGCCGCGTTGTCGCCGGTGCAGGCCCTGGTGCGCTGGGACCCCGTGACCCACGCCGATCGCGAGCTTTCCGAGCGCAACGAGCTCCGGTTCCCCCCGGCGATCAGGCTGGCCTCGCTGACCGGCCCGGAGGGCGCCGTGCGGGAGGTGCTGGACGCGGCTGAGCTTCCGCCTGGAGCTGACGTGCTCGGGCCGGTGCCGGTCGCCGACGCCGGCCGGCGCGGCCGGGCCGGACCCGGCGACGGCGAGCCCGGCCAGGGCAGCGGCGACGACGGCCACGACGCGGACGGTGTGGCGCGCATGCTGGTCAGGGTGGACCGGCGGGACGGCACAGCGCTCGCGACCGCGCTGCGCGCGGCGCAGGCGACTCGGACCGCGCGCAAGGACGCGGGCGTGGTCCGGCTGCAGCTCGACCCGGCCGAGCTGCTATGAGCGAGCTGCACTGACAATGGCCGCACAGGCCTTAGGGTGCTTGGGTGGCCACCTCACGAAGAAACCCGGGTGCGACCTCTACCTCGCGGCAGGAGGGAGCGGCGGCAGCGGGTACCTGGTGCACGCCGGAAGCCGGGGGCAGACCGCAAGCCATGGGCAGGCCAGAGCCCCCGGGCAGAGCGGAGGCCGGAAGCAGACGGGAAGCGCGGGGCAGGCGGGAGGCCGGAAGCAGACGGGAAGCCCAGGGCAGGCCGGAGGCCGGGGGCGGGGCTGA
>DASYXX010000458.1:0-4258 GCA_035934395.1 Streptosporangiaceae bacterium | reverse complement strand
ACCCGCACGTTGTCGTGCTCCTTGGTCACCTCGCGCAGCATCTCCAGGCGCTCGTCGACGGAGAACAGCGCGGTCTTGTTGGGGTTACGGAGCACGGCCACGATCAGCTCGTCGGCGATCCGCGCCGCGCGGCCGACGATGTCGAGATGTCCGTTCGTAACCGGGTCGAAGGATCCTGGATAGACCAAACGACGCAAGCGGATTCACCCTCCTGTCGATGACGCCGTCGCAGGCTGGGTTCCTGCGCCGAGACCGTACCAGAGCGTCGCCTCACCGTAACCACGAGACCGCTCGGGCGTATACCCCGCGGGCCAGTCGAACGTGCCCGAGCGGGTCGCTCGCTCCACGACCACCAGCGCGCCCGGCGCGAGCCAGCCATGCCCGCGCAGCGCGGTGAGCACCCGCCGCACCTCCTCGTCCGGCGCCGCGTAGGGCGGGTCGGCGAAGACGACGTCGCGCGGCGGGTCAGCTCCCGGCCCGCGGGCGAGCACTCGCTCCGCGCGGTCGGTGAGCAGCCGCGCGCCGGGCAGCCGCACCGTCTCGATGTTGCGCCGGATCACGCGGGCCGCGCGGGGGTCCGACTCGACAAGCAGCACGTCCGACGCCCCCCGCGACAGCGCCTCAAGGCCCACCGCGCCCGAGCCCGCGTACAGGTCGAGGACCCTCGCGCCGTCGAGCGGGCCGCGGATAGCCAGCACGGTGGCGAACAGGCCCTCGCGGGCGCGGTCGGCCGTCGGGCGGGTGCCGCGGCCCGCGGGCGCTGAAAGCCGCCTGCCTCCGGCCACCCCGGCGACGATGCGCGTCATCCCCGCCACTGTCCTTTCGGTTCGCCTGCGGGGCCCCGCCCGCCTCCCCATTCCCCCTTCACTGGCACCGCCTTCCCTCGTCGCTCGCTCCTTCGTCGCTCGCCGCTACCGCCTCTCCTCACCCCAGGCGGCGCCGCGCCCCTCCGGCTCACTCAGGCCTTCTCGAGGAACTCCGCCTGCTCCTCATCGAGCAGAACGCGAAGGGCGGCGGCCAGCGCGGGCTGGCGGGCCAGGGCCGGATCGGCCGCGACGAGCTCCGTGGCCTCGCGGCGGGCGCGGCCGATCAGCTCCTCGTCCTGCAGTAGGGTGAGCAGCTTCAGGCTGGACCTGCGTCCCGCCTGGGCCGCGCCGAGCACGTCGCCCTCGCGCCGCTGCTCCAGATCGAGCCGGGACAGCTTGAACCCGTCCAGGGTTCCGGCGACCGCGTCGAGCCGCTGCCGCGACTTGCTCTCCGCCTCGGCCTCGGTGACCAGCAGGCACAGTCCCTCGTGACGGCCACGGCCGACCCGGCCGCGCAGCTGGTGCAGCTGCGAGACCCCGAACCGGTCGGCATCCATGATCACCATCGCGGTGGCGTTCGGCACGTCCACGCCGACCTCCACGACGGTGGTCGTGACCAGCACGTCCACCGCGCCCTGCGCGAAGCAGCGCATGACCCGGTCCTTCTCGTCGGGTGGCAGCCTGCCGTGCAGGACCGCGAGGCGGAGCCCGGCGAGCGGGCCTCGCTCCAGCTCGGCCGCGAGGTCCAGGACGGCGAGCGCGGGCCGGGTGGTCTCGGGGAACGGGCTGCTTTCGACGCCGTGATCGCCGGCCGGGCCGCCATCCTGGCCGCCATCCTGGCCGGCGCTGTCGTCCGGCCCCTCGGGCCCGTCGCCGCCGATCCGCGGGCACACCACGTAACACTGGCGGCCCTGCGCCGCCTCCTCCCGCAGCCGCTCCCAGACCCGCTCCAGGTAGTGGGGTTTCTCCGCCGCGGGCACGACGTGGGTAGAGATCGGCGCGCGCCCGGCGGGCAGCTCGGTCAGCGTGGAGATCTCCAGGTCGCCGAAGACGGTCATCGCCACCGTGCGCGGAATCGGGGTGGCGGTCATGACCAGCAGGTGCGGCCGGCCGTCCCCGGCCTTGTCGCGCAGCGCATCGCGCTGCTCGACCCCGAACCGGTGCTGTTCGTCGATCACCACCAGGCCGAGGTCGGCGAACTGCACCTTCTCTTCGAGCAGCGCATGGGTCCCGATCACGATCCCGGCCCCGCCCGATGCCGCCTCAGCCAGGGCGCGCCGCCGGGCCGCGGCGCCCAGCGAGCCGGTCAGCAGCACCACCTGGGTGGCGTGCTCCGCGGCGCCCAGCTCGCCGGCCTGGGCCAGCGGCCCGAGCTGGTCAGTGATCGACCGGAAGTGCTGCTGCGCGAGCACCTCGGTCGGGGCGAGCAGCACGGCCTGCCCCCCGCCGTCCACGACCTGCAGCATCGCCCGCACCGCGATCACGGTCTTCCCGGAGCCGACCTCGCCCTGCAGCAGCCGGTGCATCGGATGATCGCGGGCGATCTCGTCACCGATCTGCGCGCCGGCCAGCTCCTGCCCGACGGTCAGCTCGAACGGCAGCCTGGCGCCGTAGGTGTCGAGCAGCCCGCCGGGCACCCGGGGTCGCGGCGTGGCCAGGTACGCGGTGGCGGCGAGCCGCCGCTGCGCCAGCACCGTCTGCAGCAGGAACGCCTCGTCCCACTTCAGCCGCTCCGTCGACCGCCGGACGTCGGCCCAGTCGATCGGGCGGTGGATGCCGCGCAGCGCGTCGGCCAGGCCGCACAGGCCGTAGCGTTCCCTGATCGCGCGCGGCATCGGGTCCTCGATGTCCAGAACGTCCAGGGCGACGCGGACCGAGCGGGCGATCGTCCAGGAGGTGATCTCCTTCGCGGCCGGGTAGACCGGGATCATCTCGGCCGCGTAATCGGCCGCCGCCCGGTCGGCGTCCTCGCCCTCGCCCAGCAGCTCGTAGTCGGGATGAGCGAGCTGGCGCTTGCCGCGGAAGGTGGAGACCTGGCCGGAGAACAGGCCGTGCAGGCCGGGGGCGAGCTCCCGCTCGCGCCAGTCCTGCCGACCGCGGGAGAAGAACGTGAGCACGATCTGCCCGCGCCCGTCGGTCACCGTCGCCTCGAAGATCGAGCCCCGCCTGTTGCGCATCGGGCGGCTGGTCACCTTGGCGATCACGGCCTGCACGGTCACGTACTCCCCGTCGCGCAGCGAGGCCAGGTCGGTCAGCTCGCCCCTGGTCTCGTACCGCCGCGGGTAGTGCCGCAGCAGGTCGCCGACGGTGCGCAGCTCCAGCGCCCGGTCCAGCGGCTTGGCCACCTTGTCGCCGATCACCAGGCGCAGCGGGTCCTGCAGGATCGCCATCGCGCTACTCCACGCCGATCAGCAGCGGGACCGGGCCGTCGCGGTAGCACACAACCTCGACCGACGGCCTGGTCTGGGCGATCTCGTCCGCGACGAGCCGGGCCAGCCCCGGCTCGGCGCCGGCGCCCTCCATCAGCGTCACGAGCTCCCCGCCCCGGGCCAGCAGCCTGGTGACCAGCATGGCCGCGACGTCCCGCTGGGCGGCCGCCGCCACTCGCGACTCCTCGCCGTCCAGCCCGATGAAGCCGCCGTCCGGGCCGGGCCCGATCACGCTGCCGTAACGCATTCCGGCTGCGGCCTCGGTCATGGCCGTCACGTCGGCTCCGAATTCGCGCTCCGGATCATGCACCGCCAGCGCGGCCAGCCCCTGCAGCGGGAACCGGGCCGGGATCACCGACACCGTGATCCCCTCATCCTCCAGCCGGGTCGCAGCCGCCTGCGCGAGCGCCGCCACGCGCTCCGCGCCCGGGATGACCGCGACCTGGGCCCCGGCCTGCCGGATGGCCTCGACCAGCACGGGCACGGCGGGGCCACAGGCGCCCTGCTGCTGCAGGACGCGCGCTCCGCCCGAGCGCAGCAGCGCCGCCAGGCCCTCGCCGTCGGCGACCGCCACCACCCCGCGCCCCCCGTCGCCCCCAGTGCCGCCAACCACAGGGCCGAGCCAGGTCACGGTGATCCTGCGCGGGCGCCCGGCCAGCAGTCCCGCCTCGATCGCCGCCCCAGCGTCTGCCACGTGCACGTGCACGTTCCAGAGGCCCTCGCCGCCGACGACGACCAGCGAGTCGCCCAGCGCGTCGAGCCGTTCCCTGAGCACGCCCACGGGCTCGTCCGGCGCCTCGAGCAGGTAAGTGACCTCGTAGCCGTAGGACCTGTGCACCGCGGTGCTGCCCCGGGAGAACGTCCCCGCGGGCCCGTGCCCGGGCCCGCGCCCGGGCACGGGCGCGGGCACCTCGAACGCCCCGGCGGCGGCACCGCCGGTGACCGTGGCGGCGAGCGAGTCGAGCAGCACGCAGAGCCCGGCGGCGCCGGCGTCGACCACGCCGCTGGCGGCCAGCACGTCCA
>DASYXX010000454.1:0-10130 GCA_035934395.1 Streptosporangiaceae bacterium | reverse complement strand
GTCGCAGTTGTCGACGACGTACAGCGCCTCCTCGGCGGTCAGGCGGTAGTTGAGCGGAACGGAGACCGCGCCGGCCTTCCTGGCGGCGTTGATGAACGCCACCACGTGCCGCGAGTTCGGGCCGCACCAGACGACCTTCTCACCCGGCGTGACCCCCAGCGAGATCAGCACGTTGCCCAGCCGGTTCGCCTCGGCCTCCAGCTCGGCGTACGTCCAGCGGACCACGTCGCCGCCACCCTTGTCCTCCACGACGGCTAGCTTGTCTGGCTGGCTCCCGGCGTAGATGCTGAGCAAGTCCTGCATGGGCGCTATCCCCTCTTTCGTGGTGCCCTACTGTTGGACATCTTCCACGGCAAGGGTTCTCATGTCACACCATCAGGTCCGGACCGTGCGGGGCGGGGTGCCATCGGCCGCCACGCTCCTGCCCACGGGCGTGCCGACCGCGGGGCTGTCAGCCACGGGGCGCCGCCGCGGCAGGACCAGGGCGGCGACGAACCCGGCCAGGGCCAGGCCCGCGGCCACCCCCATCGCGGGGACGAACCCGTCGCTGAACGCGCGGGGGGAGGCGTAGCTGCCGGCCGCGGCGAACACCGCGACGCCGATCGCGACCCCGAACGCGCCGCCGAGCTGGCGCATCGTGCTGAACGTCCCCGACGCCTTGCCGATGTCCCGCGGAGCGACCGAGCTGACCACGGACTTGGTGACCGCGGGGATCGCGATCGCGAAGCCGCACCCCGAGACGACCATCGGCGCGATCATCGCCGAGTAGGCCACGCCGGGCCCGGAGATGACGGCGATCCAGGCCATCCCGGCGGTCTCCAGCAGCAGGCCGGCGACGATCAGCGGCCGCTCGCCGATCCGGTCGGCCAGCGCCCCCGCCCGCGGGGCGATCAGGAACGGGGTAATCCCCCACGGGAGCAGCCGCAGCCCGGCGTCCAGCGGGCCCTGGCCGAGCGTGGTCTGCTGGAACTGCGCCATGAAGAACACCGCGCCGGTCAGCGCAGCGTTGAGGAAGAAGATCACGGCATTGCCCGCGGAGAACGCCCGCGAGCGGAACAGCCGCATCGGCAGCAGCGCCGCCCGGGCGCGCAGCTCCCAGCCGACGAACGCCGCGGCCAGCGCCGCCCCTGCGGTGAGGGCCGCGATCACCTCCGCGCTGCCCCAGCCGGCCGTGTTGCCGCGGACCAACCCCCAGACGAGCCCCAGCGCGGCGCCGGTGCCCAGGCCGAGCCCCGGGATGTCCAGCGCGGCCGACGGGCCGTGGCTCTCCTCGACCCGCAGCAGGACCAGCGGGATCGCGACCACGGCGATCGGGACGTTAATCCAGAAGATCCACTGCCAGGCGATCCCCTGAGTGATGGCGCCGCCCGCCACGGGGCCGACCAGCGCCGCCAGCCCGGTCACCCCGCCGAAGATGCCCATGGCCCAGCCGCGGCGCTCGGGCGGGAACGCCGCGTTCAGCAGCGCCAGCGCGAGCGGCATGACCATGGCCGCGCCCGCGCCCTGCACGGCGCGCGCGCCGATCAGCCAGCCGACGCCGGGCGCGAGCGCGCACGCCGCCGAGGCCGCGGCGAACAGTGCGAGCCCGGCGGCGAACAGCCGCCGCCGCCCGAAGCGGTCGCCCAGGGCGGCCGCGGTCATCAGCAGCACCGCGAACGTCAGCGTGTACGCGTTGACCGTCCACTCGAGCTGCTCGATCGATGCTCCGAGAGCGCGCCTGATCGTGCTCAGCGCGGTCGCGACCACCAGCAGGTCGAGCACGACGATGAACGACGCCACCGAGGCGAGCGCGAGCGTCCATTGCTGCGCTGATCCCGGCGCGATCCGGCTGACCTTGGTAGCCATGTATCCTCCGATGCCGTTATCGGTCGTCGGTTGTGTAGACCCGGCGGCAGGCGCGGACTCGCCGATGACTTTCTGGCCCGGGTGGTGTCCACACCAGCAGTACGACAGAAAGGCACAAGCGAGCCGGAGGGCCTTAAGAGCGCCCGTAGGCGAGCTAGGAAACCGAGCTAGGAAACACAGCGAGGATGCCGTGGTGACCGAGACGATCCTGGCCCGCGCGCAGGCCGGAGACGGGGACGCGTTCCGGGAGCTCACCGAGCCCCACCGGCGCGAGCTGCAGCTGCACTGCTACCGGATCCTGGGCACGGTGCAGGACGCGGAGGACATGGTCCAGGAGACCCTGCTGGCCGCGTGGCGCGGGCTTGACGGGTTCGAGGGGCGATCATCCGTGCGCGCCTGGCTGTACCGCATCGCGACCAACCGCTGCCTGAACGCGCTCCGCGACACCGGGCGCCGCCCGCAGCCGGTGACCCGCCTGCCCGGGTTCGAGGCGCCCGAGCCCACCCGCCGGACCGAGCCGACCTGGTACGAGCCCTACCCCGACGCGCTGCTCGAGGACCTGCCGGACGCCTCCCCCGGGCCGGAGGCCCGGTATGAGACCAGGGAGTCGCTGGCGCTCGCGTTTGTGGCCGGGCTGCAGCGCCTGCCGCCGCGGCAGCGCGCGGTTCTCGTGCTGCGCGATGTGCTCGGCTTCCGCGCGGCCGAGGTGGCCGACCTGCTCGACAGCAGCGAGGTCTCGGTGAACAGCGCGCTGCAGCGGGCCCGCGCCGCCCTGGACGGCCAGCTCCCCGACCGCGACCGGGAGCGCGCGCCGCTGCCGCGCTCGCCGCGCGAGATCGAGCTGGTCGGGCGGTTCGTGGACGCGTTCGAGAGCGCCGACGTCGACCGGATCGTGGCGCTGCTGACCGAGGACGCGTCGATGACCATGCCGCCCGAGCCGCTCGAGTACTGCGGCCACGCGGCGATCACCGAGTTCTACCTGACCCGGAGCTGGTGGGGCGTGCAGGCGACCCGCCTCGTGCCGACGCGCGCGAACGGGCAGCCCGCGT
Organism: Streptosporangiaceae bacterium; assembly: GCA_035934395.1. GTDB lineage: Bacteria > Actinomycetota > Actinomycetes > Streptosporangiales > Streptosporangiaceae > JASHPR01. Next base: position 7,236 of record DASYXX010000454.1, on the reverse strand, counting down.
TCGGCTACTACCTCCGCGACCCGTCAAGCGGGATCGCGCACGCCAACGGACTGGTCGTGCTCACGCTCGAGGGCGACAGGATCTCGGCCATCACCCGGTTCCGCGACAGCAGCCTGTTCCCGCTGTTCGGGCTGCCGCGCACGCTGCGCGAGTAGCGGCGCGCGTCCGCCGCAGGCCGCCTCAGGCCGCAGGCCGCCTCAGGCCAGGGCAGGACCGGCCATGCTCGCGTCGCCGTGCACGACCACGGCCAGGGCGCGCGCCGCCTGGTCGCTGGTGATCTTCAGCGCCTCGGCCTGCGGATCGCTGCACGTCAGGTTCGGGAGGATCTCCGCCCAGGACACCAGCCCGTCGCAGACGTCGCGGCAGAGGCGCCAGGCGTCCAGGTAATCCGCGAACGCGCGGTCCAGCGCGATGCCGCGCAGTGCGCCGTTGCCCCACAGCGTAAGCAGGTGCGAGGCGGTCCCGGCCGGCCAGTCGCGGGCACGCCCGGAGATGAAGTCCGTGGCCAGCCATTCGATCAGCCGCGCGCGCTGGTCAGCGGGCAGCCGCGGGATCGTGATCGTTCCGGAGTCCGGGTCCAGGTCGTTGAGCGCCTGCTGGTGGAACAGGCGCAGGCGCTGACGGTAGTCCTGCTCGAGGCTCCGCAGATCGCCGATGCGGCGGTCCAGCTCGGCCAGTTCTGCCGTGGCGGTCATGTGCTCCCCCGTTCGTGGCCAGCCCTCCCGCTGGCCAGTCCCGCTAGCCAACCACTCCGCGGCCCGATCCGCAGGCGTTACGCGTCCGACACTCCGCAGAACGCTGCGGCGCGACCGTTAAAGTGAGGCAGTGGCCCAACGACTGCTCACCGAGCGCCTCGTCCTGCGTCCCTGGACCGTCGATGATGCCGACGTGGCGCTGCACGCCTACGGCGCGGCCGATGTCGCGCGGTGGCTGGTTCCCGCGATGGACCAGGTGCTCGACGCGGCGGCCATGCGCCTGGTCCTGCAGCAATGGGTCGCGGAGGACGCGCGGCTGCAGCCGCCCGCCGGCCGCTGGGCGATCGAGCTGCGCGACGACGGGCGCCTGATCGGCGGGGCCACCCTGCTGCCGCTGCCGCCCGACGATGAGTACGAGATCGGCTGGCAGTTCGACCCGGGGGCGTGGGGACAGGGCTACGCGACCGAGACAGGTCATGCGCTGGCCCTGTGGGCGTTCGAGCAGGGCATCGAGCAGGTCATCGCGCTCGTGCGCCCCGCGAACTCGCGCGCGATGGCGATGGTCCGGCGACTGGGAATGGAGTGGGTCGGCGAGACCGAGAAGTACCACGACCTGCGGCTGCAGCAGTTCCGGCTGCGGCCGGCCGATCTTTAACCCGGGCGTGTCTCCACCGGGAGACCCAGCGCCCGGAGCAGCTCCGCCAGGCTGGCGAACCTGGCGCGGCCGGGGAGCGACGACACCAGGTCCAGCAGCCGATCGTCCGCGCCGTGTCCCGAGAGGGTCTCGAGCAGATGCTCCCGGGTCGCGGGGAACGCGGTGCGGTCGAGGTGGCGGGCCAGGTCGCTGCGCAACTCGATGGCCTCCCAGTCGGCGAAGCCCGGCGTGCCAGCGAACCTGCCCGGCGAGGCCCAGGTCGCGTCCGCCGCCTCCTCCGCGTCCGACTCGGGCTCCGGCCATTCCTCGCCGTGGGCCCGCAGCTCGGCGGCCTCCTGGCGCTTGATCGCCTCGTCCTCGGCCGGTCCGTGCGTTGCGCTGAACTGTTCGCTCACGTGTCTGCCTCGCTTAGGGCGGGGTCCGGGGTCAGCGCCCCGGCCGGGTGGTAACAGACGACCGTGCCCGCTGCCGGGGCCCGGGAAACCTCTCAGCCGGCCTCGATCCGGTCGAGGAACGAGTTCACCAGGCCGGTGAACTCGTCCGGCCGCTCGGCGAAGCAGAGGTGCGAGGCGTTCTCGATGATCGTGAGCTGCGACCCGGAGATCCGCCGGTGCATCTCCTCGAGATGGGCCGGCCGGCATTCGTCGTACCGTCCGCCGACCAGCAGGGCCGGCACCTGGATCTCGCCCAGCCGGTCCATGATGTCCCAGGTTTTCAGCGTGCCGGTCACGGTGAACTCGCTGGGCCCGTTCATGTGGTTGTACACGGCGTAGCCCGCCTCGGCGAACGAGCGCTCCAGGCCGGCGGGCCACGGGTTCAGCCGGCAGACGTGCTCCCGGTAGAAGCCGAGGATGGCGGCCTGGTACTCGGGGCAGGCGGTGAAGCCCGCCTCCTCGTGCTCGCTGATGACCTGGCGCACCTCGGCGGGCTGCGCGGCCAGCAGCTCGGCGCAGTCCGTGACCCACCTGATCATGCTGGCCGGGCTCCCGCACAGGATCAGGCTGTCCAGGTCCGGGCGGCGGTCGAGCACGTACTGCATGGCCAGCACGCCGCCCCAGGAGCTGCCGAACAGGTGCAGCCGGTCGAGGCCGAGCGCCGCGCGCACCTGGGCGACCTCATCGACGAACCGGTCCACGGTCCACAGCGAGGGATCCTCGGGGCGGTCGGAGCGCCCGCAGCCCAGCTGGTCATAGAAGATCACCTGGCGCCGGTCGGAAAGCGCCTCGAGCGGCTCCAGGTAGTAGTGGGTGAATCCGGGCCCGCCGTGCAGGCACAGCAGCGGCGTCGCCGCGTCGCCGGCGGAGCCGCCGACCGAGCGGTACCACACCCGCCCGCCGGGAACCTCGATGAATCCCTCCTGCGCCATCACGCTCCCCCTCTCACGTGCGCCCGGTATCCGGCCCCATAGGCGGTCGGGGTGCCAGCGTAACTGGTGATCAGGCCAGGACCGGCCGAGCAGGCAAAGTCGGCATTCCATGCCCAGGCCAGGTAGCTGGCGGACCGGGCATCGAGCCACCTCATCAGCGGAGCGATGTAGGTGTCGGAGCAGTTGTTCTGGCCGATCTCGCCGGCGATGAGCGGGACCCTTGCCATCACCGGGGCGACCTGGCCAGCCCAGCACGACCGCACATCGCACGCATTGAAGTTGTACGAGTGCCAGGAGGCGGCCAGGTTGTGGTCGGGATCTCTCGGCTTGTGACGCAGCCACCCGGTGAGATCGTTGGCGTACTCCAGCCCTCCGAGCATGATCACGTTGCGCGCCCCGGTCGACCGGATCGCGGACACCAGGGACTGCATGCCAGCCACCCGGTAGCCGATCCCCGCGCAGGCAGTGCCGCGCAGCCAGCACCCCCAGCCTCCCGCCTCGCTGCCGACCGCCCGTTCCGGGTAGGGCTCGTTGAACAGGTCGAAGATGACCGCATCGTCGGCTCTGAACGTCCGCGCCACCGACCGCCAGAACGGGACCGACTGCGCGGCGTCCGGCATCGGCTTCTGGCACACCGCCTGTGCCGACGAGCAGCCGGCCGACGGGCCGGAATAGGCGCCGTCGGTCCAGTGCAGGTCGAGAATCGCGACCATGCCGTTGCGGTTCAGCAACCGGACATAGGCCCCGACCGCCCGCCGGTAGTTCGCGCCCCGGAACTGAGGCTTGACATACGATTCGCCATTCCAGCAGGCCTCGTTCAGGGGCACGCGAACGGCGTTCACGCCCCATTCCTTCATCGCGGTGAGCGAGGCCCGGTTCATCGGCCCGTCCCAGATGCCCCAGCCCTGGACGCAGGCGAACTCTCCGCCCGAGCGGTCCACGCCGTGCAGCACGACTCCCGTGCCATGCGCGTTGACCAGCTTGTTCCCGGACACGTGCAGCTGGGGGGCGCCGCTGGTCACGCTCCCGCCGTGGCTGACCGCGCCGACCTGGCTGGCCTGCGCGACCACGCCGCATGCGGCCAGCAGGCCTGCGCAGAGTAATCCGACGGCAGCTGCGCCCGACCTCGCAGCGGGCATCAAGCCCTTCATTCTGTCCGCCTTCCTGCTCCCGCGCGCCATTCTTGCTGTCCGGCCAGGCCCGCCGCAGGTTGAATCGCAGAATCGTCCCGGCCGCGGCCGACGGCTCAGTGCAGCGCGCGGATGTGGGCGCGGTACCCGGCACCGTACGGGGTGGGGGTGCCGTCGTAGGCGGTGATCAGGCTGGGCCCGGACGAGCAGGTCCAGTCGGCGTTCCAGGCCCAGGCCAGGTAGCCGGCGGACCGGGCGTCGAGCCAGCTCATCAGCGGGTTGATCGAGTTGTCTGCGCAGTTGTCCTCCCCGAACTCGTCGAGGACGACCGGGACCTTCGCCATCAGCGGCGCGACCTGGCGGTTCCAGCACGCCACCGCGTTGCACGGGTTCCACGGGTAGGCGTGCCAGGCCGCGGCCAGGTTGTGGTACCGGTCTCGCGGCGCGTGCCGCATCCACCCCCTGAGGTCGTTGGCCCACGTCAGCCCGGGCAGGAGGATGACGTTGCGGGCGCCGGTCGACCGGATCGCGGTTACCAGGGACTGCATGCCGGCCGCCTGGTAGCCGAGTCCCGCGCAGTAATTGCCGCCGCGCAGCCAGCACGTCCAGGCCGCGGGCTCGGTGACGCCGGGGACCTGGTTGGGGAACGGCTCGTTGAAGACGTCGAAGATGACCGCGTTGTTGACCTTGAACGTCCGGGCCATCGAGATCCAGAACGGTATGGACTGCGCCGCGTCCGGCATCGGCTTCTGGCACACGGCTTCCGACGTGTCCGGGCAGTGCCCGTGCCTGCCGGTGTACAGGCCGTCGGTCCAGTGCAGGTCCAGGATGGCCACCATGCCGTTGCGGTTGAGCAGCTGGACGTAGGCCTGCACCGCCCTGCGGTAGCTGGCGCCGCGGTACTGAGCCTGGACGTAGGACTCGCCGTTCCAGCAGGCCTCGTTCAGCGGCACGCGCACGGCGTTCACGCTCCAGCTCGTCATCGCGGTGACCGAGGCCTGGTCCATCGGGCCGTCCCAGATGCCCCGGCCATGCACGCACGCGGACTCCCCGGCGGCGCGGTTCACCCCGTGCAGCACCACTCGCACGCCGTGCGCCGTGACCAGCCCCCGCCCGGACACATGCAGCTGCGGGGCGGCCGCGCTCACCGCGACGGCGCGCCCGGTGGTGCTGGCCAGGGTGGACTGCGCGAGAAGGCCGGCCACGGCGAGCAGGCCGGCGCAGAGCAGCGCGCCGACCAGCCTGGCCGATGGCGTAGCGGGCATGCGGGGGTTCATTCGGTTCGCCTTCCGTGCCTACGTCCAGCTGCGCCATTCTTGCCCCTCAGCGCGGCTTCCCGCCGGATAACGCACGGAATCTTCCGCCTGAACCGGCGGTGACGGCCGACGAACGTCGTCGTCGTGGCCATCAAGGTCATGAACTGGACGTTCGCGTTCAGCGGCAGGCTGGCCATGGGCACCAACGCGCGCATGCGGCCCAGCTCGCGACGTTCCCGATGTCGACGGTGCTGAGAAGGGCTGGAGGGGTGCGCGGAGTCCGATCCGCTACTGATGATCCGGCCCCTGCGTGGATCTTGATCCTTGCATCACCCGACCTCACCCCAGCGAGAGAAGGTGCCGCCGGTATCCCGCACCATAGACGGTCGGGACGCCGGCCCAGGTCCTGATCAGCGAGGGACCCACGGTGCAGGTCCAGGTGGCGTTCCAGGCCCAGGCCAGGTAGCCGGTACCCCGGACGTCAAGCCACGTCATCAGCGGGTTGATGCGGTTGTCGGCGCAGTTGGTCTCGCCGAACTCGCCGACGACGACCGGAACCCTCGCGATCACTGGGGCGACCTGGGCGTTCCAGCACGGCCGCCCCGCGCACGGGTTCCACGGGTAGACGTGCCAGGAGACGGCCAGGTTGTGGTCGGGATCTCTTGGCTCGTGGGCCAGCCACCCGGTGAGGTCGTTGGCATACACCAGCCCGGGGAGCATGAGGACGTTGCGCGCCCCGGTCGACCGGACCGCAGTCACCAGGGACTGCATGCCGGCCACCTGGTAGCCAATCCCGGTGCAGCTGCCCCCGCGCAGCCAGCACTGCCAGGCCTCGGCCTCGGTGGCACCGGTGGCCCGGTTCGGGAACGGCTCGTTGAACAGGTCGAAGATGACCGCATTGTTGCCTCGGAACGTGCGGGCCACCGAGATCCAGAAGGGGATCGCGTGCGCCGCGTCCGGCATCGGCTTCAGGCAAAACGCCTTTACCGTCGTCTTGCAGTGCGCTCCCGGGCCAGCGTAGCGACCGTCGCTGCGGTGCAGGTCCACGATGGCAACGATGCCGTTGCGGTTCAGCAGCTGGACGTAGGCCGCGACCGCGCGGCGGTAACTGACCCCCCCGTACAGCGGCTTGAGGTACGGCTCGCCATTCCAGCAGTCCTCGTTCAGCGGCACGCGGACGGCGTTCACGTGCCAGCTCTTCATCGCGGTGACCGAGGCCTGATCCACCGGGCCGTCCCAGATGCCCCGGCCTTTGGTGCACAGGAACTCCCCGCCCGGGCGGTTCACCCCGTGCAGCACCACCCGCCGGCCGTGCGCGGTGAACAGACCTCTTCCCGACACGTGCAGGCTGGGGGCGCCGCTGAAGGCGACCGCGGTGCGCGCGTTCGTGCTGGCCAGGGTGGATTGTCCGAGCAGGCCGGCGACCGCCAGCAGGCCAGCGCAGAGCAGCGCGCCGACCAGCCTGGCCGATGGCGCCACGGGCACGCGGGGCTTCATTCAGTTTGCCTTCCCTTGACTTTTGCCAGCTGCGCCATTCTTGCCCCTCAGCGCGGCTTCCCGCCGGATAACGCACGGAATCTTCCGCCCGAATCGGCGGTTACGACGCTGACGCCCCCGCGGGGCTAGCCACGGCCGATGAACGGCATCTTCGTGGCCATCAAGGTCATGAACTGGACGTTCGCGTCCAGCGGCAGGCTGGCCATGTGCACCACCGCGCTGGCGACCAGCTCGGCGTCGATCATCGGCTCGGCGCGCGTGCTGCCGTCGGGCTGCAGCGCGCCGGATGCGAGCATCCGGGCCAGGTCGGTCGCCGCGTTACCGATGTCGATCTGGCCGCAGGCGATGTCGTACGCCCGCCCGTCCAGGGACGTGGCCTTCGTCAGGCCCGTGACCGCGTGCTTGGTCGCGGTGTACGGCGCCGAGAACGGCCGGGGCGACTGCGCGGAGATCGACCCGTTGTTGATGATCCGGCCGCCGCGGGGATCCTGGTCCCGCATCACCCGGAACGCGGCCTGGGTGCACAGGAACGCCGCGGTCAGGTTCACGCCGACCACCGACTGCCAGTCGGCGAACGACACGTCCTCGAGCGGCACCGGCGGCAGGCCCCGCCCCGCGTTGTTGAACAGCACGTCCA
>DASYXX010000423.1:0-9423 GCA_035934395.1 Streptosporangiaceae bacterium | reverse complement strand
GCGGGCCTGCCGGACGCCGCGGCTCGTGCACACCTCGACCAGCGAGACCTACGGCACCGCGCGCACGGTCCCGATCAGCGAGTCGCACCCGCTGCAGGCGCAGTCGCCGTACGCGGCCTCCAAGGTCGCCGGGGACAAGCTGGTCGAGTCGTACCACCTGAGCTTCGGGGTGCCCGCGGTCACGCTGCGGCCGTTCAACACGTTCGGCCCGCGCCAGTCCACCCGCGCTGTCATCCCGCAGATCATCACCCAGCTGGCCAGCGGCTCCAGGCAGCTGATGCTGGGCGCGCTGGACCCGACCCGCGACTTCTCCTACGTCCTCGACACCGCCGAGGCGTTCATCACGGTCGGCGAGGCGCCGGCGTCGGCGGTGCTCGGCGAGCTGTTCAACTGCGGCCCGGGCGACGATATCGCGATCGGCAAGCTGGCCGAGGACATCGCCAGGCTCATGGGGGTCGAGGCGGATATCGTGGAGGACCCGAAGCGGCTCCGCCCCAAGGACTCCGAGGTCATGCGGCTGGTGTGCGACGCGACGAAGCTGCGCGAGCGCACTGGGTGGCGGCCTCGCTACACCAGGGACGAGGGCCTCCGCGAGACCATCGAGTGGTTCTGCGACCCGGCGAACCTGGCCAGGTTCAAGGCCAACGAATACCACCAGTGAGCGAGCCGACTGGCGCCCCGTCGGTGAGCGAAAAATCAGCACTGAGCGGGGCGGAGCGGGAGGCTTGATGCGCCTGCTGGTGATCGGCGCGAGCGGGTTCCTCGGCCGGCACGTGTGGCGGCAGGCTACCGCGGCGGGCGCCGTGGTGGTCACCGCCGGGCGTGCCGCGCTGCCCGGCTCGCCCGAGCACCGAGAGGTCGACCTGGCCACCGGCAACCCCGCCGCCATCGCCGAGATGATCGCGTCGGCGGCGCCCGACGCGATCGCCAACTGCGCGGGCGCGACCACCGGCGGACCGGACGTGCTGGCGCCGGCCAACGTGACCGGCACCTACGCGCTGGTCCGGGCGATGCTGCTGGCCGGCAGCCCGGCCAGGCTCGTGCACCTCGGCTCGGCCGCCGAGTACGGGCGCGCCGAGCCCGGCGTTCCCGTGGCCGAGTCCGCCCCGCCCCGCCCCGTCGCGCCGTACGGGGCGACGAAGCTCGCCAGCACCCGGCTGGTCGAGCTGGGCCGGGCGGCCGGGCTGGACGCGGTGGTGCTGCGGGTGTTCAACCCGGTCGGCGCCGGGGCGCCGGAGACCGGCCTGCCGGGGCGCGTGACCGCGGAACTGCGCCGGGCCCTGGCCGACGGCACCGAGGTGCGGCTCGGCTCGCTGGACGCGGTCCGGGACTTCGTCGACGCGCGTGATGTCGCCAGCGCGGTGCTGGCCGCCGCGACCGCCACGGAGCTGCCGCACCCGGTGCTCAACATCGGCAGCGGCGTCGGCGTTCCGGTCAGCACCCTGGTCAAGGAACTGGTGGCGATCAGCGGCTACGAGGGCATGGTGCACGAGGACGCGGAGGGATCCGCGCGCTCGCCGGAAAAGTCGTGGCAGCAGGCCGACATCACCCGTGCGGGGCTAGACCTCGGCTGGCGGCCGTGTCATGATCTCCTGGCGTCGCTGGCCGACCTGTGGGAGGCAAGCCGTGACCAAGCTGGCCTCTGACCGCGTCTCGCTGAGCAGGCCGCGGCTCGTCGTGCCCGCGTACTTCCGGCCCGATGTCCGCCCCGGCGACTGGGACATGCTCGCCAAGCACGCGTCCCAGGTGCGGCTGGTGATCCTGAACCTCGCGAACGGCCCCGGTCCCGCGCCTGACCCCGCGTTCTACCCGGCGCTCGCTCGCCTGCGCGACGCCGGCGTGGCCGTAGCCGGGTACGTGGACACCAACTACGGCCGGCGTCCCGGCCGGGAGGCGCTGGACGACCTCGGCCTGTTCCTGCGCTGGTACGGCGTGGCCGGGGTGTGCTTCGACCGCGCCGCGGGGACCGCGGAGCATCTCGGCTACTACGCCGCGCTGTCGCGTTACGCCCGTGACATGGGCGCGCGCGTGGTGCTGTTCAACCACGGGGCGCACCCGCTGGAGGCGTACGCCGAGCACGCCAACCTGCTCGGGACCTTCGAGGGTCCGTGGCGCGCCTACCTGCAGCTCGCCGTGCCGCGCTGGACGCGGTCGCGGCCGGCCGACAAGTTCTACCACGTCGTGTACTCGGTGCCGCCCGAGAACTACGACCATGCTTTCCTGCTGGCCATGCGGCGCCGCGCGGGCAGCGCCTACATCACGGACCGCCGGGGGACCAATCCGTACGACTGCCTGCCCGCCGGCGGGCTCGAGCCGGAGTCGCGGTGGACGCGCTAGCGGTGCTGACGCCAGATCCCCTGCGTGCCCCCGCCGGAGACTGACACCGAGATGTGAGCGAGCTGGAGGGGCGCGGCGCCGCCTGGGGTGAGGAGAGGCGGAGGCGGCGAGGGACGAGCGACGAGGGAAGGCGGTGCCAGTGAAGGGGGAAGGGGAGGCGGGCGGGGCCCCGGAAGCGAGCGGGAGACACTGTCAATGATCGGCAAGCCGCCGGACGAATGGCTGAAGGCACGCCGGCGGGTACAGAGGCAGAACTCCCCGCGGGTGCTCCGCGCGCTGGCCTGGCGTCCGGTGACGGCCGTGGTGATCGCCGCGATCGCGGCGCTCGGCGCCGCCGTCGGCATCACCGAAGGGCTCAGCTCGGGCGGCACGAGCCCGTCACGCTGCCAGAAAGCATTTGTCCCGGCCTACTTTGACCAGAGCACCTGGTCGCAGGCCACCGCAAGCAGGCCGGCGCCAAGCGCCATGATTCTTAATCCCTCGACGGGTATAGGCGCCGGCACCGCTCCGGATCCGGCCTACCAGTCCGTCGTCAGGCGGGCACAGGCCGAGGGCACTGCCATCCTGGGCTATTCGTCGACCGCCAGCGGACTGCGCCCGATCGCGCAAATAGAGGCGGACGTCAGGAATTACAAGAACTGGTACGGGGTCACCGGGATTTTCCTGGACTCGGTCAACGGCGTCACCAGCGAGCTTCGCTACTATGAGCAGCTGGCCAGTTACATCCGCAGGGTTATCCCCGGATCCACGGTCTGGCTCAACCCGGGAATCTATCCCGATCAGCGTTACATGTCGGTGGGCAATGTCGTGATGGTATTCGAGGGCACGTATGCGCAGTACCTCAAAGACCAGGTGCCCGGCTGGGCGCGCGCTTTTCCCGCCACCAGGTTCGCGGACACCATCTACGGGACCGCGTCGAGCTCGGAAGCCGACAGCGCCATCAGCCTGTCTCGCAGCCGGAATGCCGGTTACGTCTACGTGACTAACCTGGCTGGACCGAACCCCTACAACGCGCTCCCCAGTTACTGGTCGAGCGAGAACACCGCCATTACGACGGGATGCGGCCATGGGAGCGCCGCGGGCTTGGCGGTAACGCCGCCATGACCGCGACCGTGCCCGTGTTCGGCAGGGCGGCCCGAGGCCACCCGCGCCGCCCCGCCCCGCGTGCCTTGCATCCGCACGGTAATCCGATAGGCACGCCAGGTAGCTACAGCGGCGGGGGCTGGCTGGCATTCCCCCTTATCAGGACGAGGAATTCTCATTCATCTGTATGAGGACATAGCCGTGTCGCTGCCGCACAGTGGGCTAGTGGACGTGCGTCGGCTGCTTCTCGTGGACGACTACAGGATGGTCACAGAAGCACTTGCCTCCAGGCTCTCGGCCGCGCCCGATCTCTGGGTGGCCGGGTGCTGCACCACCGACGATCCGCAGCTGCCCGAGGTCGTCCGCTGGCTGCGGCCTGATGTCATCCTGATCGAGGTAGAGCCGCTCGGCTTTGCCGTCGGCGAGGTCCTGCAGCGGCTGCGGGCCGCGTGGCCTGCGGCACACGTGGTCGTGGTCAGCGGCGACCATGACGTCGCTCACGCCGTGGAGGCCGCCCGGGCCGGGGCTGCGGCCTGGGTGTCCAAGGAGCAGGGCGCTGACGAGCTGGAGACCGTGCTGCGCGGGGTCTGCCAGGGTCATTCCTGGTTCCCGCCGGAGATGCTCGGCGAGATACTGCGCGAGCTGCGCGACGACGTCCGCAAGGCCAGGGAGGACAGCGATCCGCTCGACGTGCTGAGCCCGAGGGAGCGCGACGTGCTGGCCAGCATGGCCGAGGGCAAGCGCGGCCGGCAGATCGCCGAGGAGCTGCTGATTTCCGCCGACACGGTCCGCACCCACACCCGCAGCATCTTCAGCAAGCTGGACGTGCACAGCAGGCTCGAGGCCGTGCGGGTCGCGCGCGCCGCCGGCCTGCGCCGCCCCGAGCGGCCCGGCATTACCGGCGGCCGGTCCTCGGCGACGGTCCCGTTCCGCCCCGGCACCGGCGGCCGATGATCGGCTCGCAGCCGCCTGAGGCCCGTGCCGGCGGGCCGCGTGAGGCCCGTGCCGGCGGGCCGCTGCGGGTCGCGGTCGTCATCACCCGGCTCGAGGGCGGGGCTGGGGTGCTCGCCCTGCGCGGCGCGAAGGCGGTGGCGCCCGAGGTCATCGAGCCCACGATCGTGACCGGCAGCGGGAGCCGGCGGCTGCTCGGCGAGGCGGCGGCGGCCGGCATCGAGGTCGTGGTCGAGCCCCTGCTGCGCGAGGTGATCGCGCCCCGCAGCGACCTGTTGGCCGTGCAGCGGCTTGACGCGCTGTTCCGGGAGCGGAACTTCGAGGTGGTGCACACCCACTGCGCCAAGGCCGGAGCCGTCGGCCGGCTGGCCGCGCGCCGCGCCGCGACCCCCAGGATCGTGCACACGTTCCACGGCCTTCCGTTTCACGAGTTCCAGTCGCTGCCGCGGCGCAGGGCCTACGTAGCGATCGAGCGCCGGCTGGGCCGGATCACCGACGTGGCACTGTGCGTGGGCGCCGCTGTGGCCGCCGAGGCGGTGCGGCGCGAGCTGGTCGCGCCCGAGCGGATCCGGACGATCGGCGTGGCCGTTGACGGGCAGGACCGGGCGAGGGCGAGCATGAGCGCCCGGCAGCCGGACGCTCGCCGGCGCGCCCGCGCCGCGCTGGGGCTTCCCGACGACGCCGCCGTGGTCGGCGCGGTCGGCCGGCTGACCTACCAGAAGGCACCTGAGGACTTCGTCGCGGCGATGCGGGAGCTGGACCGGCCGGGGGTGATCGGCGTCTGGGTCGGCGGCGGCGAGCTCGCCGAGAGTGTCGCCCGGCGCGCGGGCGCGCTGCAGAACGCGCGCGTCATCCTGGCCGGCGAGCGCACCGACGTGCTCGACGTGCTTCCCGCGTTCGACGTCTTCGCGCTGCCCAGCCGTTACGAGGGCCTGCCCACCGCGATCGTCGAGGCCATGATCTGCGGCGTTCCGGTCGTCGCGAGCGCCGTTAACGCCGTGTCCGAGCTCGTGGTGCCCGGCGAGACGGGGTTGCTGGTACCGCCGCAGCGGCCCGGCCTGCTGGCCGCGGCCGTGCAGTACCTGCTCGACTCACCCGCGGTCGCCGCCCGCATGGCCGAGGCGGCTCGCGTCCGGCTGGGCGACCACCACGGTGAGCCGGAACTGCGCGCCGCGCTGCTCGCGGCCTACGGTGCCATCCCGGGGACACCCGCCTGCCATTCGCTCGAGTCCGCCAGGAGGCCGTCGCGGCTGGCCCCGGCCGCGCAGTGAAGCCATTCGCCGGGTCACTACGAGTGATCATGTAAGCGACGTTCTGTAATAACGAAACCTGCTGTAAACGTACGCCGGTACGAAGGCGTCTTCACCACATGAGGCGGTTCACCCAGAAGGCCGCGGATCTGAGGTATTTCTGCTGGTTGCGGCAGATGTTCTGGGTTGGGTCAGCCGTAACGCCTGACATAACCGACCTGAAAACTCGGGATCAGCGCTCGAGCTGCCGCGAGCTGTCCGGGGCGGGGGGGAGTAAGCATGTGGGCTCTGTACGACAGGTGGTGCGATTGCCAGCATGAGCCGGGCCGCGGCGGGCCCGCGGCGCTGAGCCTTCCGCGTGGCCTCGCGCGCGGAGTGGCGCGGTGCCGCTGCGCCGCCGCGGCGCCGAGGCTGGCTTGCGCCGAGATTGGCGGGTGACCGAGGTGGCCAAGCTCGTGCTCGGGGATGACCATGTGGTGTTCCTTGACGCGCTGTCCACCGTGCTCGCGCAGCACGGATACGCGATCTCCCCGGTGGCCCGCAGCGCCGCGGAGATGGTGGCCCTCGTCCGCCGTGACCGGCCGGATGTCTGCGTGATCGACCGGCCCTCCGCGATCGACGAGGATGCGGAGACGATCTGCCGGGTGCGTGCCGCCAGCGACGGCACGCGGGTCCTCGTGCTCAGCGCGAATCCCGAGCCCGACGCGGTCGGCCGGGCGCTGGACGCGGGAGCATCCGGCTACCTGCACCAGTCACGCGGGGTCGGCGAGCTCGTCGGCGCGCTCGAGCGCGTGCTGCGGGGCGAGGTCGTGGTCGACGTCCCGGAGACCCAGCCGCGCCCGCGGCGTTCCGCGGAGCCGAACCAGGCGCTCCGGCTCGCCGGGCACCTGACCAGCCGTGAGCGGGAATGCCTGCTGATGCTGGTGGAGGGGCTGGACACCGCCGCCATGATGGCCCGGCTCTGTGTCTCGCGCACCACCGTGCGGACCCACCTGCAGGCCGTGCTCACCAAACTCGGCGTGCACTCCCGGCTGGAGGCCGTGTCGTTCGCCGTGCGCCACCGCCTGCCCGACCTGTGGTACTCCGAGGAGAGCCTGCCGGCCGCCGTCAGCACCGTGCGGCACATCCGGCCGCGCCGGGCCCCGGACCTGAGAACCGCGGCGCCCGTCCGGCCCCTGGCCGTCGCCGCAGGCCAGGGCGTGGGCCCGGCCTGACCGCCGCGCCGGCCCAGGCCCTCGGTCCCTGGGCGGCCGTGCCGCGCGGACGGCTGACCGCGATCCCGCGGGCCGCGGAGTCCCCGGGGAGCGTGGTCGATGGCCCATCGACCACGCTCTATCGGGGTGGATGGCCCATCGACCACAGGGGGCCATCCCGCGGCGGAGCCGTGCCAGCCGCGACGGCCGGCTTGCGGCCGTGACGGGGGCCACGTCGGCCGGGAAGGGGAGGCGGGCATGGCACGCGGGGGTCCGGGGAGTCTTGCCTCCGGGTCAGGATGGCAGGCTTGGGGGCATGATCGTGGACGTGGACCCAGCCGCTGCGCGCGGCCGCCCGCCCGCCGATAGCCGGCCGCGGCGTCTGGCGGCCGCCGCTGTCGGCCTCGAGCGGGTCTCCGTGCTGCGCGGCAGCCGGTGGAGAAGCCCGGGCCGGGAACGGAGTGCGTTCGCTACGGGCGAACGCAGCACGGTGTCGCTGGCCACAGCAGGCCAGGTGGGCCCCCAGAGGCGCGCGGGAGGGGCGGCATGAGGAACGCCCACGCCGTGGCCGAGGTCCGCGTGGCCGAGAGCGCGCTGATGGCCAAGGTGCCGGAGGGAGCGCTCATGCAGCGGGCAGCCTCCGGCCTGGCGGCGGCCTGCGCGGGCCTGCTGGCCCGCGATGCCCGCCCGCCGGGAACAGCCGGGACACGCAGGACACGCGGGACGCGCGGGGTGTACGGGTCGCGGGTGGTCGTGCTGGCGGGCAGCGGTGACAACGGCGGAGACGCACTGCACGCCGGGGCTCGGCTGGCCGCTCGCGGCGCCGTCGTCACGGCCATCGCCGCCGGATCGCGCGTGCACGAGGGCGGGACGAGCGCCTTGCTCAGCTCGGGGGGCCGGCTGATCGAGGCGTCCGATGACCGCGCACGTCCCGCGATCGCCGCGGCGGACCTGATCGTCGACGGGCTGCTCGGGATCGGCGGTCGCGGCGGCCTGCGGGACCCCGGGGCGTGGCTGGCCGCCGCGGCCGAGCGCTCCGGCGGCCTGGTGGTCGCCGTGGACCTGCCCAGCGGGATCAACGCGGACACCGGCGAGGCGGCGGGCGCCGCCGTCCAGGCCGACGTGACGGTCACGTTCGGGACCTGGAAGCCCGGTCTGCTCATCGATCCCGGCGCCTCTCACGCCGGCGTCGTCGAGCTTGTCGATATCGGCCTGGGCCGGTATCTCGGCCCGCCCGCCGTCGCGGCGGCCCAGGCGGCGGACATCGCCGCCTGGCTGCCCCGCCCGACGGCGGAGTCCGACAAGTACCGGCGCGGCGTCCTGGGGATCGTGGCCGGAAGCGACCGGTTCACCGGAGCCGCGCAACTGTCCGTTGGCGCCGCGGTTCGCGGCGGAGCGGGGATGGTCCGCCTGGTGTCGGCCCCCCCGGCGGCCGCCGTGGTCAGACAGCGCTGGCCGGAGGCGGTCATCACCACCACGGGTGACTCGACAGGCGGGCAGGTCATCAAAGCCGCCGGGCAGGTCCAGGCCTGGGTTGCGGGACCGGGCATGGGCACCGGCGAGCCTGCCGCGGATTTGCTGGCCGCGGTGCTCGCGACCAGCCTCCCGGTGCTGGTCGACGCCGACGGCATCACCCTGCTGACAGCTCACCGCGGGCTGTTGTCGCGGTCGGCGCCGACGCTGCTCACGCCCCACGCGGGCGAGCTCGCGCGGCTGCTCGGCGCGGACCGGGCGGACATCGAGAGCCGCCGCCTGCGGTACGCCACCCAGGCCGCGGCCGAGCTTGGCTGCACCGTGCTGCTGAAGAGTTCCACCACGGTGATCGCCTCCCCGGCCGGCGGTCATCCGGTGATGGTGAACCCCACCGGGACCAGCTGGCTGGCGACCGCAGGATCGGGGGACGTCCTGTCCGGCCTGGCCGGCGCGCTGCTCGCGCAGGGCCTGGACCCGGTGCGCGCCGCGGCCGCGGGCGCGTACCTGCACGGCATCGCCGCCCGGCTCGCGGCCGAGGGCGCGCCGATCGGCGCCTCCGACGTGATCGGCGCGCTTCCCGCGGCCATCCGCACGGTGGCAGCCGCGCTCGACGGCCAGGCCAGCACCTCCGGCTGACACGCGCACCCCCGCCGAGGCCGGGTTCGGCCCCCGCGGCACCGACAGGCGGCTCTCCCGCCGCCACCCCCGCTAAAAGCCGCCGCCTCTGCCCGGCCAGTCCCAGGAGCCCCAGCTGACCCGGGCTGCGGCGGCTCTAATACGGGATGGATGGCCCGTTGAACCGGTAACAGGCGGATCGGCGGGACTTTCACCCGGTTCGGCTGCGGGCGGGAAGGCCGGACGCGGCAGCGGTGCTAACGGTCCGCCCGACGGCAGACCCCAGAAGGTTGAGTTAATAAAAGATTGACTTGCTCAGCCGAGTTAGATTAAGTTTGAGCTACTCAACGGTTGAGAAGGTCAGGCGTTCTGCCGGGTGCCACGGCCTGGTGCAGAGGGCCGGTGCGCGCGGCGGTGCGTGCGGCCCGGTGCGCGGGGACCTGCGCATGCGGGGACGGCACGTGCGGCACGGTACGTGCCGGATGTGCGGCCGGCCTAGGTGAGGAGGTGCCATGGGAACG
>DASYXX010000394.1:0-3222 GCA_035934395.1 Streptosporangiaceae bacterium | reverse complement strand
CTACCGAGACGAGCAGGAGGCTGCCGACCAGGTCGTCAGGCTGGGCGCCGCCATCGACGTCTGCCTGTTCGCCAGCCGGGTCCCGTATGAGTTCGCCCGCGCGGCGGGCGTGCTGACCACTCTGGCCACGTACGTGCCCCTCGGCGGCGGCGCGCTGTACGCCGCGCTGCTACGCGCCGCCCGGGAGACCGGCAGCGACCCCGCCCGGGTCAGCGTCGACATCCTGAGCCGCGCGGACGTCGAGGAAGCCTTCGCCGAGCTCGGCCTTCAGGCACTGGCCGTGCACGTGCGAGAGGACCCCGGCAGCGCGACGGTCGTCGCCTCGTTCCACGAGCGCCTCTGGCGGCGGGGCGAGACCTCGGTCGCGTTCACCTGCATGCAGTCGGTGGCCCAGAAGCTGTCCGCCGCGGGCGTTCCTGTGTTCACGGTGCGGCCGACGGGCAGCGATATCCGCGCGGCGCTGCGCACCGCCGCCCTGCTCGGCGGCTACCGCCGGCTCGAGGACGCGCAGCTCGCGCTGGCCCTCGTGGAGGTGCCTGCGCTGCGGGACAGCAGCCGGCGCGGATCACCGCGGCAGTCGCGCGAGGAGATGCGGCTCACCGTGCACAGGTTCCTGGTCCAGGAGGCACAGCGCATCCACGCGGCGGTGAGCCCGACGAGCGATCACGGGTTCCTGATCGTGGCGACCCGCGGCTCCCTGGCCCGGGCCACCGACGGCTTCCGCGTCCCGCCCTTCGCCGAGCGCGCCCGCAGCGATCTGGGGGTCACCATGGACGTGGGCATCGGACTGGGCCGGACGGCCGGCGAGGCGGAGGCGCACGCCCGCGCGGCCCTCGTTCGCGCGCAGTCCGGGGGCGGGATGCCCGCGGTCATGTGGGGCCGGGAGGGACACGCCGCCGTTCCCCCGCCGAGGCTGCCCGAGGCCGGTGCCCGAAGGGCGCGGGGCCTCGAAACCCTCTCCCGGCTGGCCGAGAAGCTGGCCGGGACCGACGCCAACTTCGCCGTTGACGCCGAGAGCGCCGGCGAGCTGCTCGGCGTCACCGCCCGAACGGCCCGGCGGCTGCTGCACATCCTCGTCGAGGAGGGCCTCGCCTGGCCGCTGCCGCCGACGAGGGCACCGCAGCCCGGCCGCCCCCGCCAGTTCTACCGCCTGGTCGTCGAGAAGCTGGAGCCCCGCCGGGGCGAGCCCGGCCGACGCGATGAGCCAGGCCGGCGCACCAGCGAGACCGGCGCGCCGCCCCGCTAGCCCGTCCGGCGCACGCTTGAGCCGCGGCGCGGGATCCGCGCTAGCCCGGCCAGCGCGCCTCTGAGCTCTGGCGCGCGCGCCAGCCCGTATTGCCGGGGGCCGAGCCCGCGGGGGGAATGTCGTCGATGGCCCATCGACCCCAATCTATGGTGGTCGACGGCCCATCGACCACACGGCCGAACTCCCGTGAACCTTCACGACCTGTTCCCGCCCGCTCGCGCCGCCCGCCCAGCACAGGCTACGGGAGAGGCAGGTTCAGTGACGGCGCGGATACTCGCGGGCCACCGCGAGGAACGCGTCGTTGGCGTCGTGATCGCCGATCGAGACGCGCGCGCCGTCCGCGCCGTACGGCCGCACGGCCACGCCCTCGCGCTCGCCGGCCGCGGCGAAGTCGGCGGTGTCATCGCCCAGGCGCAGCCAGACGAAGTTCGCCTCGGTCGGCGGCACGGTCCAGCCCTGGGCCAGAAGCTCCCCGCGGACCCGGTCCCGCTCTGCGACCACGGCACCCACGCGCTCCAGCAGCTCGGGCTCGGCCTCGAGCGAGGCGATCGCGGCGGCCTGGGCCAGGGCGTTCACGGTGAACGGCAGCTTGGTCTTGCGCACCGCCTCGGCCACGGGCTCGTGCCCGATCAGGAACCCGACCCGCAGGCCGGCCAGGCCGTAGGCCTTGGAGAAGGTCCGCAAAACCGCCACGTTCGGCCGGTCACGGTACAGGCGCAGCCCGTCCGGCACGCCGGGGTCGCGGACGTACTCGCTGTAGGCCTCGTCGAGGACGACCAGGCAGTCCCCCGGGACCCGGCCCAGAAACCCCTCGAGCTCGGCCCGGTGCACGACCGTGCCGGTCGGGTTGTTGGGGTTGCAGACGAAGATCAGCCGCGTCCGCTTGGTGATCGCGTCCGCCATCGCGGCCAGGTCGTGCGCCTCGTCGCGCAGCGGCACCCGCACCGACGTGACGCCCGCCAGGTCGGACAGGGTCGGGTAGGACTCGAACGAGCGCCACGCGTACAGGACCTCCGCGCCGGGCTCGCCGACGGTCTCCAGCAGTTGCTGGGCCAGGCCGACCGACCCGCACCCGACGGCGACGTGCGACGCGGGAACCCCGAACCGGGCCGCGATGGCCCCGGTCAGCTCGGCGGAGACGTTGTCGGGGTACCGGTTGACCTGCCCGGCGGCCTCGGCGATGACCTTGAGCACCGAGGGCAGCGGTCCGAACGGTGACTCGTTGGACGACAGCTTGAACGACCTGCCGTCGGGGGCCGCCACGGTCCTGCCCGCCTGGTAGGGGGCGAACTTGTCGAGGATCGGCCGGAAACGCGGATACTGTGCGGACACCATTGTCCTCCCAGCTAGGAACACCGTGAGTCCCAGCATGCCACGGCATTTTATGACGCTGTAACGCCACCGGCGCGCCGCGCATGCCATCCAAGCCCGGCTGGCCTGCGGGGGCCCACCCCCTGTCAGCCGGCCGCCGCCTGGAACGCGGCCAGGACGTCTTCGCCGAACAGCACGAAGCGCGCCTCCTCGACCCGGGTGTCCGCGGCGCGGACGGCCGCCACCGCGATCCGCGCCGCGTCGTCGATGGGCCAGCGGAACGCGCCGGTCGACACCGCGGGAAACGCCACGGTCCGCGCGCCGAGCTCGTCGGCAACCCGGAGCGACTCGGTGTAGCACGCGGCGAGCAGCGCCGAGCGGTCCTCCTGGCGCGACCACACGGGCCCCACGGTGTGGATGACCCAGCGGGCCCGCAGGTCACCCGCGGGCGTCGCGACGGCCTGGCCGGCGGGCAGGCCGTCCCGGTAGGCGCCCGCCCGCAGCTCCCGGCAGGCGGCGAGGATCGCGGGACCACCGCGACGGTGAATGGCCCCGTCCACGCCCCCGCCGCCGAGCAGCGACGAGTTGGCCGCGTTGACCACCGCGTCGACCTGCTGCTCGGTTATGTCGCCGAGCACCATCGTGATCTTCGCGCCCGTGTGACT
>DASYXX010000387.1:0-3464 GCA_035934395.1 Streptosporangiaceae bacterium | reverse complement strand
GCGATGACCGTGGCCGGCCGGGCCGGTGGTGGGGCCCCCGCGCCTCAAATCCCGGACGGGACGTGCCACACGGGCAGATGGGGTACAACTTATCCCCATGGAGAGCTTCCTGACGCACGCGGGCTACGCTGCGCTGATCGTCTTCGGGTTCATCGAGGCGTGCAGCATCCCGATCTCGTCGGAGATCACGTTCGGCTTCGCGGGCGTCCTGGCCTACCAGGGCCACCTCAACCTCGTCCTCGTGATCATCATCGGGTCGCTGGCCGAGCTGGCCGGCTCGTACGTCTCGTACACCGTGGGCCGGCTGGGCGGCCGGCCCCTGGTCGAGCGGCTCGGCAAGTACGTCCTGGTCACGCGGAAGGACATCGACCGCGCCGAGCGGTTCCTGGCCGGCCGGGGCGGCTGGGCGGTCGTGGTCGGCCGGGCGCTGCCGGTCATCCGCGCGTTCATATCGATCATCGCGGGCCTGGTCGAGGTGCCGGCGCTGAAGTTCGGCGTGCTCAGCCTCATCGGCACCGTTGCCTGGGCCATTGCGCTGTCGGTCACCGGATATGAGGTGGGCAGCGCCTGGCACAGCGTCTCGCACTACGTCTCGGTCGGCGGGTACGTGGTCGTCGCGCTGGTCGTGCTGGCCATTGGTGGCCTGATCGCCTACCGCCTGCGCGAGGTCAGGCGGGAGGCCGCCGCCGCCGGCCAGACGGGCGGCCGGCACGCCTCGTCCCGGTAACCGGACCGGGCTAGCCCAGGGGCGGGCCCTGGCCTAGCACAACGCCTGGTACACCAGCTGGCGTAGCTGCGGCCGGATGGGGTGCGCGGACGACGGAAGCAGCTGGGTGAAGAAGCAGGCGGTCAGCTCCTCGGCCGGGTCCACCCAGAACGCCGTCGAGGCCGCGCCGCCCCAGGAGAACTCGCCCGCCGACCCGAGTGTCTTCTGCGCGGCCGAGTCGATGACCACAGCGAACCCCAGGCCGAAGCCGACCCCGCGGAACGGGGCCTCCGCGTGCAGCGGCCGGCCGAACGTCTCGAGGTCGGCCCCGCCCGGCAGGTGGTTGCGGGTCATGTAGGCCAGCGTCCGCGGGCCGAGCAGGCGCACCCCGTCCAGCTCACCGCCCGGGCTTCCGGGCCGGTCGAGCAGCATCTGCGTGAACCTGTGGTAGTCGGCCGCCGTCGAGATCAGGCCCCCGCCGCCGCTGAGCATCCGCGGGCGGGCCCGCGCGACCTTGGCCATCGCGTCGAGCCGGGTCGCCCGGCCGCCGGGGACCGGGGTCGCCGTGTAGAGCGCGGCCAGCCGCCCTGCGTTCTCATCGGCGACAAAGAACGCGGTATCGGTCATGCCCAGCGGGCCGAGTATCCGCGAGTCAAAGAACTCGTCCAGGGCCTGGCCGGAGGTGACCTCGACCACCCGGCCGAGCACATCCGTGGCGACCGAGTAGTTCCACTCCGTGCCGGGCTGGAACAGCAGCGGCTGACCCGCCCAGGCGTCGCAGCACCCGGCCAGGTCCATCCCGCGGGGCTGGGCCCACTCGAACCCGGCCTCGCGGTACCGCGCGTCGACCGGGTGCGCCCGGAGGAAGCCGTAGGTCAGGCCCGCGGTATGGGTCAGCAGATGCCAGATCCGCACCGGCTCGGTGGCCGGCATCGTCACCGGCCGCAGGTCGGATCCCCCGGTGAACACGCGGACGTCGGCGAAGGCCGGGATGAACGCGCTCACCGGGTCCGTCAGCTCGAACGCCCCCTCCTCGTAGAGAATCATCGCCGCGACCGAGGTGACCGGCTTGGTCATCGAGTAGACCCGCCACAGGGTGTCGGTCTCGACCGGCAGCCCGGCCTCCATGTCGCGCAGGCCGTAGCTGGACACGTGCGCGAGCCGACCGCGCCTGCTGACCGTGAGCAGCCATCCGGGCAGCCGCCCGTCGTCCACGTAGCGGCGGAAGTGGCGGTCGACCCGGTCCAGCCGGTCCGGGTCGAGCCCTACCTCAGTCGGGTCTGCTTCCGCCTTGAGCTCGGTCATCCGCGCCAGCCTCCTCGAACCGATCCGATGACGCCCAGCACCGATCCTGCTATGTCATGGCATCGGCGGTCCAGCCCGATCCGGCTGCCTGGCCGGGCGGCGCGCCAGGGCTCACAGGCGCAGCGTGCGGCGCGCGGATATCGCGTCGAGCTTCTCGGGATTGGTGACCAGCTGGATCGCGGCGATGCGGCCGCCGACGACCGTGAACGTTCCGGCCGCGACGACCCGGCCGCCGCCCACGATGAGCGCGCCCGGCTCGCCGTTGATCTCGGCCTGTTCGATCGTCATCTCGCTCAGGGCGAGGCCCTGATAGGGCCGGCCGGCGATCCCGGCCAGGGCCCTGGCCACCTTGGCCGCCCCCCGGATCGGGCGCAGTGCGGCCCGCACCCTCCCGCCGCCGTCGGTGGTCAGCGTGACGTCCGGCGCGAGGACTTCCAGCAGCCCCTCGATGTCGCCCCCCACGGCGGCGGCGAGGAACCGCGCCGTGACCGCGCGCTGCCTGCCCTGATCCACCTCGAACCGCGGCCTGCGCGCCTGAACGTGCCCGCGGGCCCGGTGCGCGATCTGCCGGACCGCCGGCTCCGAGCGGCCGAGCCCCGCCGCGATCTCGGTGTAGCCGAAGTCGAACACCTCGCGCAGCACGAACACCGCGCGTTCCTCGGGCGTCAGCGACTCGAGCACGACCAGCATGGCCACCGACACCGACTCGGTCAGCTCAGCCCGTTCCGTTACATCATGGTTTGTCTGCGTGAGCAGCGGCTCGGGCAGCCATGGCCCGACGTAGGCCTCGCGCCTGGCCTGAGCCGACCGCAGCCGGTTCAGCGCGATGTTGGTCACGGTCCGGACCAGGTAGGCCCGGGGATCGGCCACGTGATCCCGCGGGGCCGCCGACCAGCGCAGCCACGCGTCCTGAACGGCATCCTCCGCGTCGGCCACCGTGCCCAGCATCCGGTAGGCCACCGAGAACATCAGTTCCCGCTGGGCCATGAACGCGTCCGCATCATCCACGGCTGGCCACGGGCAGCTCGGGGTGTTCCTGGCGCCCCGCCGCCTCGGAGCGGTCCCTGAACCCCTGGGCCGTGAGGCCCAGCGCGGAGTTCATCCGCGACCGCATGTTCTCGACCGCGATGATCGCCGTGAGCTCGACCAGCTGCGCCTCGTCCAGGTGCTCGCGCAGCCTGGCGACCAGGTCATCGGTCACCAGAGGCGGGGTCATCGTCATCGCCTCGCCATACAGCATCACGAGCCGTTCCAGCTCGGTGAACACCTCGCTGTCCTGCCAGTCCGGGATCGCACGGATCTTCTCCGCCATCGCGTCATGTCTCGTGGTCGAATCCCAGTAGCCGAAGTCCATGCACCACGAGCAGCCGATGCCGGCCGCGGCGGCCATGACCGCCAGGTCCTTCAGCCCGGGGTCGAGCCGCTTCCACCGCTCGACCTGCAGCTCGAACAG
>DASYXX010000369.1:0-4389 GCA_035934395.1 Streptosporangiaceae bacterium | reverse complement strand
ACCTGTTCGATGACCTGCGCAGCGGGCGAGCGGGTGGGTGGCTGCCAGCTGGGAGATCACGGGTCAGAGGCAGCCGGCCCGCACCGCTCCGGCTGGGCGCCGGCCGGCCGTCGTATTTGCCTGCGCGCCACGACCGTGCTTCGCCGTGAAACACGCGCTGACATGATGCAGCTCGATGTCTGGCCAACCCGACAGGAGAAAACGTGATCGCCAGGATCTGGACGGGCGCCACCCGTGACCAGGACGCCGACGCCTACCAGGAGTACATGCGCGAGGTGGCCGTGCCTGGCTACACGGACGTCCCCGGCCACCGCACGCTGCTGATGCTGCGACGGCCCCGCGGCGACGGCAGCACCGAGTTCACCATGGTCACCTGCTGGGACGACATGGACAGCATCACCGCGTTCGCGGGGCCGGATCCGGAGCTGGCGGTGTTCTACCCGCGCGACGAGCAGTTCCTGGTGGACCAGGACCTCACCGTGCGGCACTACCAGGTGTACGGCAGCAGCGGCCTGGCGCGGTGACCGGCCAGCGCTCAGGCCTGGCCGCACTGGGCTTCGAGCCCGGTGAGGCTGACCTGCCGCTGCACCCTGGCCCGGACATGGCCGGCCCGCGGGCCCTTCACCTCGAGCGCCGCGAGGATTTCCCGTCCGACCTGCCCGGCAGGGCGCATCGCGTCGACCGGCACCAGGATGCCGCGCCGCGAATACCACGCGATGATCGGCTGCGTCACCTGGTGGTACAACTCCAGCCGGCGCCCGATGACCGCTTCGGTGTCGTCGGACCGGTGCTCGACGGCGGCCCGAGCCCGCCTGGCTTCGGCTGTGCGTCGGGCGGACCACGACCCCGCAGAAAACACCCGCCACGCGATGTCGCCCCGCGGCTTGTCACGATCCCGCACGGGTTCTGACCTCGATTCGATCTGTCGTGGAGGGTGCCATCACACCGCGGTCCGGCCGCCGTCGACGTTGAGCACCGCGCCTTGGACGTAGCTGGCGGCGTCGCGAGATCGACGGCGTGCCGGTCCAGGTGGGAGCGGATGGTGCGGATGCTGATGTCCAGCTGGGCGACGATCTGGGACGGCTGGTCCTCAGCGACCTGACCTTGTTCGGGGTGCCAGCGATGCGGATGGCTAGCGGGGATCGCTGTGCAGGTGGTCGAGGAGCCTGACGCAGGCGTGCACCGTCGAGGTGCACGGAACGGGCACGCTGAGGTGCTCGGCCAGTTCGACGACCGCGCCCGTCATGCACGCGTATTCCAGCCGCCTGCCGGCCTCCAGGTCCTGCAGCATCGATGTCTTGTGGTCACCGACCGCCAGGCCCGCCGCAAGCCGCCGGTCGAGCGACACCGGCAATGTGACGCCGAGCCGGTCCGCCACCTGCGCGCACTCGGCGAAGATCGCGCGCAGCAGTCGCGGCATCTCCGTCACCGAGCCCAGCTGCCCGAGCGTCGCCCCGGTCAGCGCCGTGATGGGGTTGAACGCCACGTTGCCGATGAGCTTGAGCCAGATCTGGTCGCGCAGCCGCGGCTCGACCGGGGCCCGCAGGCCGCCGCACACCAGCGCGGCGGAGATCTGCTTGCACCGCTGCGAGTCTGATCCGTCTGGCTCTCCGATGGTGAACCGGGTCCCCTCGACGTGGCGGATGACGCCCGGCTCGACGATCTCGGTGGAGCTGTAGACGACGCAGCCGACGTTGTGCGCCGGCGCGATCGACGCGGCGATGATGCCGCCGGGATCGACGCTCTGCAGCCCCGCCAGCCCAGTCGCAGCGACGGCCTCCGGCGCAGACTGGAAGTACCACCAGGGGATCCCGTTCTGCGCCCAGATGACCGCGGCGCCGGGGGCCAGGAGCGCGCCGAGCCGCGGCGCGATCTGCGGCAGGCTGTACGCCTTGAGGCCGACGAGCACCACGTCCGCGTCGCTGACAGCCGCCCAATCGTCGGTCACCTGCGGGCGGGCGGTGAAGTCGCCACGCGGCGACAGCACCCGCACTCCATGCTCGACCATGGCGCGCAGGTGCGCCCCCCGGGCAATCAGGGTGACGTCCGTGCCACCGCGGGCGAGCGCCGCCCCCACGTAGCCGCCGATCGCACCAGCGCCGAGGACGACGAACCTCATCGGGGGACCTGCCGACCCGGGGGGACAACGCCCCGCAGGCCCACGCCGGCCTGCCGCATTACGACCTCGGCTACCCGGCGGCGCTGGATCTTCCCCGTCGCGGTGCGCGGGATCTGGGGCAGCACGCCGATCCTGGCTGGCACCTTGAACGGCGCGAGTCGCTCCCGGCAGTGCGCGATGAGGTCGGTGACCTCGACGTCAGCGGCCAGTGTGACGGCCGCGCCGACAAGCTCGCCGTACTTGTCGTCCGGCACCCCGAAGCAGACCGCGTCGCGGACCGCGGGATGCGACAGCAGGACCTGCTCGATCTCCGCAGGCGCGATGTTCTCCCCGCCGCGGATGATCATTTCCTTTATCCGGCCTTCCAGGAACAGGTACCCCTCCCGGAACACGCCGCGGTCACCGGTACGGAACCAGTCGCCGAAGAACGCTTCCGTGGTGGCCGCCGGGTTGTTCGCGTAGCCGGACATCACACCCGGTCCGCGGATCACGACCTCACCAGCTGTGCCGTCCGGCACAACCGTGCCAGCCTCGCCGACGATGCGGATCTCGGTACCCGTCGCCACGCCGACCGAGCCGGCCGGCCGGGCGCCGGGCGGCAGCGGATTCGATGACATCTGGTGGCTGGCCTCGGTCATCCCGTAGGCCTCGAGCATGGGCGCCCGGTAATCGCGCTCGGCTCGCTCGGCCAGGGCGGCCGGCAATGCGGAACTGCACGATCGCACGAACCGCAACGAAACCGGTGGCCCCGCGTCGTCGGCCCGGTCGAGGATCATCTGGTGCAGCGTCGGGCCGGCCGATAGCCAGGTCGCGCCATGCTCGCGGGCCTGCGGCCAGAACCGGTGCGCAGTGAACCGGCGCGGGGTGATCACCGCGCCGCCGGCCCGAAGCGCCGCGAACGTCGAGGCCACCAGGCCGTGGATGTGGAACAGTGGCATCACGCAGAACGAGACGTCCGCCGGGCCGAGCCGGTAGTGCGCGGCGATCGTGGCAGCCGAGGCCATCACGTTGCGCTGCCGCAGCGGCACCTGCTTCGGCCTGCTGGTGGTGCCGCTGGTGTGCAGCACGAGCGCGACATCGTCCGGACCGCCGGGCTCGAACGAACGCTGCCGCGCCGCGGGCCCGCCTGGGCCGACCAGCTCGGGCGGCCCGTCCACGACCGCCCGCACGCCGGCCACCGCCATGCCGGACGCGGCAGCAGCGGCGGCCGCGGCGGCCGCGGCGCCAGCCGGCACGATCAGCAGCCGGGGAGCTATGTCGCCCAGGTAGAACGCGAACTCCGGCTCGGTATACGCGGGGTTCAGCGGCGCCGCGGCGGCCCCCAGCGCGGTGATCCCCAGCAGGAGCAAGACCGCATCGGGGCCGTTCGGCAGGCACAACGCCACCGTGTCACCGCGCCGGACGCCGAACCCGGCAAGGCCCTGCGCCAGCGTCTCGATCTGGCCCGCAACCTGTGCGTACCTCAGCACCTGGCCGCTGTCGGGCACGATCAGCGCGGGGCGGCCCGGATCGCCCGCCGACAAAAGACCGGTCATCGCCTCAGCCGCGGCCGACGCACCGCCGCGCGCCTGACTGGCTCCCTTGGTCATCCACTGGCCTCCGCGCTCGGCAGCATCCCGCTCGACCGCTAGTCTGCCCCGTCCACCCGGCGGCAGCCAGCGAGGCGGCGCGGCACCTGGCTGCCGCAGGCTCACTGATGGTGCCGACCAGGCAAGAGGAAAGTCATGCCTGTGGCGGCGCCATGAGCCCTGCAGGCGGTGAGGCACGTCAATCGTGTCCTAGTCAGAATCTCGGGAACTCCGTTCCGCGACGGCGTTCGCGAGTCTCCGCGCTGACATGTACATCCGCCGGCGGAGTGTGTGCGCGCTCGGCGCGGGCGGCTCGCGCGGGATCCCGAAGAGACATGATCACGGGCGTCCCGCGGGCGGGATGCATGCGCCAGGACCGCCTAAAACGCGCCGTACAAGGCGCTCGGCGCGCAGAGCGATCTCGATGCGCTGATGCGCGCCGACGAGGAGATCGCCGAGAAGGTGGACGCGGAGAAGTACGCCGCCGAGCTCGCCGTCCGCCAGGCCGAGGTTGACACGGCCGTAGCCCAGGGCGCCGACGCCATCTAGCCCGGGTGCCTGCAGCTTCGCCCGCAGCCAGGCCAGAGGGCCGAGTCCCCGGGCGATTGGTGTTCAAGGGCCATCGACCCCGATCTATGTCTGGCCTCCGTGATCATGGAAGGCGTACGCTCGCGCCATGACTAGTGCTCCGATGCCGCGCTT
>DASYXX010000350.1:0-8472 GCA_035934395.1 Streptosporangiaceae bacterium | reverse complement strand
TTTCTAACTTCCTCATCAACTTCATCAGGAGCTAGATCTCTCCAGTCCTGCACCGCCGCGTCAGCCCACGAGATTTGAGTGACAACTTGCTCCTGCAATCCGTTGAGTCCCATATCAACAAGATCGGGATCAAGTGAGCCTTTGTCCTGGGCGTAAACCTTAAGCACCTGTTGGAGATCGTCGATTCTGATAGCAAGCCTACTCAGCATCTGGTAATTTACTAGTACTCGCCGGGCCGATGCCTTAGCTGCTGCTTTTACATGCTGGTCGTTCCCCTCTTGCGTGAAGACAATTGCCCCGTAGATGCTCAGCACCACGCTTACTCCTTGCAGGACTGCGGACGCGACAGGACCAAGTTGCTTCCCGCGTAGCGCGACCCAGACTATGAGTCCCGCGACAAGCACAGTCAGGCCAGCAAGCAGCCACCGCCGGACCTTGCCGGTAAGCGTAGGCATCGCTGACTTCACACTCCTGGGGTGCACCTGGGGTGCAGGGGCTGGCGCGTGGTGGCGTACTCTGGCGCTCCCTGGCGGAATTGTCAACCACGGCTGGACGGCGTTCCCCGCTGGCCAAGCCTCCATTATCGCTGATAATTTCGAAGCGCCCCCAGCAGGATTCGAACCTGCGCACACGGCTCCGGAGGCCGTTGCTCTATCCCCTGAGCTATGGGGGCTCAGACGCGGCCCGCGGGCGCGCGGCTGTTGGACCGGAGCCAGGGTACCAGTCTCGAACATCTGAGGACACGACGCCGATCGGCGCGCATCAGTGCGTCAGAGGCGATAGCCTCGCGCGGGTGACACACGGACTGGGCCGAGTGATGGTTGTCGATGACGACGAGGTCATCAGGCAGCTTATTGCCGTCAACCTCACGCTTGAGGGGTTTGACGTGGTCACCGCCGTGGACGGCAAGGACTGCCTGGAGAAAGTGCTCGACGCCAGGCCCGACGTGATCACCCTAGACGTCATGATGCCGCGCCTGGACGGCTGGGTCACGGCGACGCAGTTGCGCCGCAACCCGCAGACGGCCGGCATCAAGGTGGTGCTGATCACGGCGCGGGCGCAGGAGGACGACCGGTCCCGGGGGCGTCAGATCGGCGTCGACGCCTACCTGACCAAGCCGTTCGACCCGGCCGAGATGATCCGGGTGGTCCGCGAGCTCGCGGGCGCGCCGACCAGCGTCTTCGACTGACCGGCTCGCGGAGCTTACTCCGCAGCGGGGGTTAAAGGGGTCGTCCGCCCGTAGCCTGGGCCCGTGATCCCGGGGGACATTGCCGCAGCGCTGGGCGTCAGGGCGTCCGGGACCTGGCGGCCCGCCCCGGCCGGGGCCGGCGGCGCGCCGGGGACCTACGCCACGTCGGTTGCGTTCCGGCTGGCCGACGCGGCCGGGCGGACGCCCGGGGAGGTGGCCGCCGGGCTCGCCGCCAGGCTGGAACCGGTTCCCTGGATCAGCGCCGCATCCGTCACCCGTGGTGGCTACCTCACCGTGACCGTCACCCCCGAGGCGCTCGCCGGCCTGGCCGTCCGCGTGCCCGCGGCCGGGGCCGCCTGCGCGGACAGCGACGCCCTGCGCGGCACCGAGGTCGCCGCGCCCGCCGCCGACCTGGCGTCGGCAGCCAGCTGGGCTGAGGCCAGGCGGCGGCTGGCCGCTGAGATCAGCGGCCGGCTGGCTGCGGCGGCCGGAGCCAAGGTGAAGGTCAACGACCATTCAGAACGGGGGTGCCATTTCCTCCTGCCCGCCCTGGCGGGTGCCGTGGCGTTCGCCGGTCCCGACGCGGTCCGGTACGCGCTCGCCCGGACGCAGCCTGGTCGGCAGGCGGCGATCGACGCGGCCGCGTGCGCCCGCAATGATCTGGGCAACCCGTTCTTCGCGGTGCGTTACGCGCACGCGCACGCCGCCTCGGTCGCGCGGTGGGCCGCCGACCTCGGCGTGGACCGCGGCCGTCCGGAGACGTTCCGGCCGGATCTGCTGGGTCATCCGGGCGAGCGTGAGCTGCTCGGCGTGCTGTCCTGGCTGCCGGAACGCGCCGCAGCCGCCGCCCGGCGGCGCCGTCCTGATGCCTTCGCCCGGTATCTGGAAGGCCTGGCCGCGGCGTGGCTCGGGTGCTGGGAGCGGTGCCCGGCGCTGCCGTTCGGCGGCCGGTCCGCGCCAACGGACGTCCCCCGGGCGGCGGCCAGGCTGTGGCTGGCGGCCGCCGCGCAGACCGCGCTGCGCACGGGGATGGGGCTGCTCGGCATGGCCGCGCCGGAGCGACTGCACGCGGCCGGTTCCGGATACTTGTGAGAATCGCCTGGTTGAAGTAGGTTTCGTCTGCATCTGCACCTGCTACAGGCGACGGGGCCGGGGGGATTGGCGACCAGGCGGTTCAATCGCCAGTGAAACGGGTACCGCATGCGATGTAAGCCCCCCTGGACGTCGACAGCCACGGCGTGGTCTCCAGTCTCTCCTGCCAGGCCCTCACCCCTGCTCGCGCCCGGCAAGACCGTACCCGGAACCACACCGGGGGAGCGTACCCAGGTGATCCTGGGCCGCTCGCGTACGCGCCGCCGACCTCTTCCGCACAGACGGACAGCACCGAAGGAATGCCGTGGGCCCTCATGGTGTTAAGCTGGATGCCGCACCAGAGGCCCCGTCATGGGGACAGGTGCTCGCCTGTTCGCCGCCAGTCCCCGTCCGCATCCAGCGGAGGGCTGCGGCTGCCACAGACACTCACCCATCCCCACACCGCTACACCTGCCAGGCGCAGACGGTGCACGGCGGAGCTGGGTGCAAAGCGGTGCGACCCAGCTCCGCGATCTGGGCATGCCGTGACTCTCCGGTACCGGTGCTGATGCGAGCGTCGGTGCCAGCTTCGGCGACTGCCGGGCAGGCCGCGAGCGGCGGACCGCGCGTGGCGCCCGGGCGCGTCGACACACCGTCGGAATGCGGGGAAGCGCGGGGATGGCGGACAGCACAACAACTGGCCCGGCCGATCGGCCGGAGCGTGACAGCGGATGGCAGCGGCCGAGTCGGCGGCCGGCATCCGCGCCCTGGGAAGGACCCCTCGTGAGCAACACCACCGATCTGATGACCGGCTCCTCCGGACTACCTGAGGAGTCACCAACCGCGTCCGGATTGTCCGGTGAAGTCCGTGAATCGGCGGGCATCGCCGGGACTTCCCCCGAGCCGGCGAGCGCGGTACGCTCCTGGCCGGAGCAGTCCGAGCGGGACGCCCGCGCTGGTGAGGCACTGCGTACCGACCAGGCGGCGGCTTCGGATCAGGCACAGCCGGCCGGAACCGGCCGCCGCGGCGGCACCGGGCTCTCGGCGATGCTCCTGCCCGAGTTGCAGCGGCTCGCGCAGTCGATGGGCATCATGGGCACCGGCCGGATGCGCAAGGGGCAGGTCATCGCCGCGATCGAGGAGCGGCAGCAGGGCGGCGGGGCCGCCGTACGCGCCGCTGGGGGCAGCCAAGGCGCGGAGAACGAGAAGTCAGTTCAGCGGGGGGCGCCCGCGGGAGCCGGCGCTACCCGCCCCTTTGAGCAGGACGCCATGGAATTCGAGACATCGGCGCAGCAAGGTCTGGGCAGCGCGAACGCGGGCGGAATCGGCGAGAGCTCCTATCAGGGCGGTGCGGCCGCCGGGGGCATCGGGGGAGGCGATGGCGCCAGGAGCGTCCCGTCGGCAGCCCCGGCCGTGGCCGCCGCGGGGCCGCCGGCCGGCGTGACTGATGTCACCCACCGCGAAGCCGACAGCCGCGGTGCCGACGTCCGCGAGGCCGATGGCCAGGCCAGCGTGCAGCGCGACGATGCACAGCAGCAGGGCGAGGGCCAGCGCGACAGCCGGCGCCGCCGCGGGAGCAACGGCCGGCGCGACGACCAGGGCCGGCGCGACGACGCGGGCCGGCGTGATGACCAGCCGCGCGCCGCGAGCGATGGCTCCGACCAGCAGCGCGATTCCCGCGACCCTCGTGACTCGGGCGGGCAGCGCGACCCGCGTGACTCCGGCGGCCAGCGCGACTCGCGTGACTCGGGCGGGCAGCGCGACTCCCGTGACTCCGGCGGCCAGCAGGGCCGCGGCGACGACGACCGTGACGGCCAGGGAGGCCGCCGCAGCCGGGACAGGTTCCGCAACCGGAACAACAACCGGGGGCGGCGGGAGCGCGGCGCGGAGGCCGAGCCGGTGATCTCTGAGGACGACGTGCTGATCCCCATCGCGGGCATCCTCGACGTGCTCGACAACTACGGGTTCGTCCGCACGACCGGCTACCTGCCCGGGCCCGACGACGTCTACGTCTCGCTGTCGCAGGTGCGCCGGCACGCCCTGCGGAAGGGCGACGTCATCGAGGGCGCGGTGCGGCAGCCGCGGGAGGGCGAGCGCCGCGAGAAGTTCAACGCCCTGGTCCGGCTCGACAAGGTCAACGGCCTGGATCCCGAGCAGGCCAAGGCGCGGCCGGAGTTCGGCAAGCTGACCCCGCTGTACCCGCAGGAGCGGCTGCGGCTGGAGACCGACCCGGGCAACATGACCACGCGGATCATCGACCTGATCGCCCCGATCGGCAAGGGCCAGCGCGGGCTCATCGTGGCGCCGCCGAAGGCCGGGAAGACGATGATCCTGCAGGCGATCGCGAACGCGATCACCAAGAACAACCCCGAGTGCCACCTCATGGTCGTGCTCGTGGACGAGCGGCCCGAGGAAGTCACCGACATGCAGCGGTCGGTCAAGGGCGAGGTCATCTACTCGACCTTCGACCGCCCGGCCGACGACCACACCACGGTGGCCGAGCTGGCCATCGAGCGGGCCAAGCGGCTGGCCGAGATGGGGCACGACGTCGTGGTGCTGCTGGACAACCTGACCAGGCTGGGCCGGGCCTACAACCTGGCCGCCCCGGCCAGCGGGCGGATCATGTCGGGCGGCGTGGACTCGACGGCGCTCTACCCGCCGAAGCGGTTCTTCGGCGCGGCTCGCAACATCGAGCACGGCGGCTCGATCACGATCCTGGCCACGGCCTTCATCGAGACCGGATCGCGCGCGGACGAGGTGATCTTCGAGGAGTTCAAGGGCACCGGCAACATGGAGCTGCGGCTGCGCCGCGAGCTCGCCGAGAAGCGGATCTTCCCCGCCGTCGACGTGGACGCCTCGAGCACCCGCAAGGAAGACCTGCTGATGACGCCCGACGAACTCAAGATCGTCTGGCAGCTCCGCCGGGTCCTGCACGCGCTCGAGCCGCAGCAGGCGCTCGAGGTGCTGATCGACAGGATGAAGGGGACCAAGAGCAACGCCGAGTTCCTGCTCCAGGTGCAGAAGACCACGATCGGCAGCTAGCCCCGGACGGCCTGCGCCCGGGAATCTCCGCCACCCCCCGGGCGTTACAGAGGCTGGCGCTGGAACCGACCATGCGGTACCGGTTCACGTCGGCCGCGACAGGCACGCGGCGCGGCGACCCGGCGACCGCCAGAACCAGGAGTCTTGACATGAAGCCTGACATCCACCCGGACTACGTGGTCACCACGGTGACCTGTACCTGCGGGAACACGTTTACCACCCGGAGCACCGCCGCGAACGGCGTCATCCACGCGGACATCTGCTCCAACTGCCACCCGTTCTACACCGGCAAGCAGAAGATCCTCGACACCGGCGGGCGGGTCGCCAGGTTCGAGCGGCGCTTCGGCAAGAAGCAGCAGGGCGGCAAGTAGGTCCCTCGGCCCGGTGAATGTACCGGAAGGCGGAGCATGGCCCGCCGCGCGGTACATTCACCGGGTTCCGCGTGTCCGGACCCACCCGCCCTTCTCTATGTTCGTGGAGGAAATCGTGTTTGACCGGCTCGACGAGCTGGCGGGGGAGTACGCGGCCCTGGAACGGGATCTCGCCGACCCGGCCGTGCACGCCGACCCCGACCGGGCCCGGGCCGTCGGCCGGCGTTATGGCGAGCTCGGCCCGATCGTGCACGCCTACCGGGAGTGGCAGCAGGTCTCGGCCGACGAGGCCACCGCGCGGGAGCTGGCGGACGAGGACGCCTCGTTCGCCGCGGAGGGCGAGCAGCTGGGGCGCCGCCGGGCCGAGCTCGAGGACCGGCTGCAGCAGCTGCTGGTGCCCAAGGACGCGAGCGACGCCAGGGACGTGATCCTCGAGGTCAAGGCCGGCGAGGGCGGGGAGGAGTCGGCGCTGTTCGCCGGGGACCTGCTGCGCATGTACCTGCGCTACGCCGAGCGGCACGGCTGGAAGACCGAGATCCTCGACTCGACCGTGACCGGTCTGGGCGGGACCAAGGATGCCACGGTGGCGATCAAGGCGGCCGGGCGCGGGGCACCGGGCGACGGCGCGTGGTCGCGGCTGAAGTACGAGGGCGGCGTGCACCGGGTGCAGCGGGTCCCGGTCACCGAGTCGCAGGGGCGGATCCACACCTCGGCCGCCGGCGTCCTGGTGATGCCCGAGGCGGACCCCGTTGAGGTCACGATCGACCCCGGCGACCTGAGGGTGGACGTCTTCCGCTCGTCCGGACCCGGCGGACAGAGCGTGAACACCACCGACTCCGCGGTGCGGATCACCCACCTGCCGACCGGCATCGTCGTGTCCTGCCAGAACGAGAAGAGCCAGCTCCAGAACAAGGAGCAGGCCATGCGGATCCTGCGGGCACGGCTGCTCGCCCAGGCGCAAGAGGAGGCCGATGCGCAGGCGGCGGCCGAGCGGCGGAGCCAGGTCGCGGCGGTCGACAGGTCGCAGCGGGTCCGCACCTACAACTTCCCGGAGAACCGGATCTCCGATCACCGGGTCGGCTACAAGGCCTACAACCTGGATCAGGTCATCGACGGGGACCTCGACGCGGTGATCGACGCCCTGGCGGCCGCCGACCGCGCCGAGAAGATCGCCGAGCATGGGGGTCAGGCGGGCTCGACCCCCCGGGCCGCCAGCACGGCCACCGCGGGGCCAGCCGCGTGAGCGAGCCGGGCGCGGGCGAGGAAGCACAATGAGCCTCCTGCTGGACGAGGTGGCCATGGCGACGACCCGGCTGGCCCAGGCCGGGGTAGAGTCGCCGCGGACCGACGCCGAGCTGATCGCGGCGCACCTGCACGGCGTGGCCCGGGGCGCGCTGCACACCGTGCCCGACGCCGCGTTCGACCCCCGGTACTGGGACGACGTCGCGCGCCGGGCGTCACGCGAGCCGCTGCAGCACATCACCGGCCGGGCGTACTTCCGTTACCTGGAGCTCGAGGTGGGCCCCGGCGTGTTCGTGCCGCGGCAGGAGACCGAGGTCATGACCGGCTGGGCCATCGATGCGCTCGCCGAGATGGACGTTGCCGAGCCGGTCGTCGCCGACCTCGGCACCGGGTCGGGCGCGATCGCGCTGGCGATAGCCCAGGAGGTCCCGCGGGCCCGGGTGCACGCGGTCGAGGCCGACCCGCTCGCCCGGCAGTGGGCCGAGCGGAACATCGCCCGCTGCGCCGCGGCCGCACCACACACCGGGGGCCGGGTCACGCTGCACGGCGACGACTTCGCGAGCGGGCTCCCCGACCTGTCCGGCGCGGTCGACCTGGTCATCACCAACCCGCCCTACATCCCGGCCGGGGCCTGGGTGCCCCCGGAGGTCGGCGAGTACGACCCGGCCACCGCGCTGTGGGCGGGCGAGGACGGGCTGGACTCGATCCGGGTGATCGAGCGCGTCGCCCGCCGCCTGCTCCGCGGCGGGGGCCTGGTGGCCGTGGAGCACGGCGCGACGCAGGGCGCGGCCGTCTACTGGGTGTTCGTCGAGGAGCACGGCTGGCGGGGGACGCGCAATCATTGCGATCTGGCCGGCCGGGACCGGTTCGTCACGGCCGAGTGGGAGGATGAGCGGGCATGAGCGAGCCGAAGGGGCGCCCCGGAGGCGAGCGGGGAGGCATGAGCGAGCCGAAGGGGCGCGGCGCCGCCTGGACTGACGAGGGAGGAGCGCCAGCGACGAGCGAGGAGGGAAGGCGGTGCCTCAAGGGCGCCCCGGAGGCGAGCGGGGAGGCGCAGTGACGGGCATGTATGACTGCGCGGACGTCGGCGCCCGCGCCGAGGGACTCGCCGCGGCGGCGCTCGCGCTGCGCACCGGGCAGCTTGTCGTGCTGCCTACTGACACCGTTTACGGCGTGGCCGCGGACGCGTTCCATCCCGCGGGGGTCGCCTCCCTGCTCATGGCCAAGGGCCGGGGCCGGGACATGCCGCCGCCGGTGCTGGTCGGCACCGTCCGGGCGGCCAATGCCCTGATCGAGGACCTCGGGCCGTACGGCAAGGACCTGATCGACGAGTTCTGGCCGGGCGGCCTGACGATCGTGTGCCGCGCGAGCCGGTCGCTGAACTGGGACCTCGGCGACACGCGCGGGACCGTGGCGGTGCGGATGCCGCAGCACCCGGTCGCGCTGGACCTGCTCAGGGAGACCGGCCCGCTGGCGGTCAGCAGCGCCAACCGGACCGGCTCGCCGGCCGCGACCACCGCCGCCGACGCGCAGGAGCAGCTCGGCAACGCGGTCTCG
>DASYXX010000348.1:0-2008 GCA_035934395.1 Streptosporangiaceae bacterium | reverse complement strand
GCCTGCCACGCCGCTCCGAGCGGGGTTGCCTCGGCGACGTGCTGCAGGACCGGCGGCATCTCCGGGATCGGCCACCACATGCCGGAGAAGAACAGCATCGGGTAGAACATCAGCATCCCGATGATCTGGGCGGCCCGGCCGCTCGGCGCGATCGCGGCGACGAGCAGGCCGAGCGCCTGCAGCGCGGCGACGGTGAACAGCATGCCCAGCGCGAACCCGGCCAGCTGGCGCGGCAGGAAAACGCCGTACCCGAGCCTGGCCACCACGAGGACCTCGGTCGCCGAGACCGCCGCGACGGCGGCGTTGATGATGAGGTGCGCGGCGAGCACCCGGTACGGGCCCGCGGGCGTGGTCCGCATGCGGCGCAGGACCCCGCGCTCCCGATACCCGGCCAGCACCATCGGCATGGCCACGACTGCGGACAGGGCCAGCGAGAATGCGATCAGGATCGGCACGTAGACATCGAGCGGCGTATAGCCGCCGAGCTCTGCCGACGCCTTCCGGAAGGCGGGGATGGCGCCGAAGATGACCAGCAGGACGAGCGGGAACCCGATCACCCAGACGGGTCCGACCCGCTCGCGCAGGAATAGCTTGAACTCGGTGATCGTGAGCCTTCTCAGCGCGGAACGCCGGACGGCCGCCTGCGGTGCAGCGATGCTCACTGCGGTAGTGACTGACATTGCCGTGACTCCTAGTTCTGGCTGGCGTTCTGCGCGGCACGCGAGTGCCTGCCGGTCAGCGCGAGGAACGCGTCCTCGAGATTGGCCTGCTCCACGCGCAGCTGCTGGGCTTCGATCTGGTGGCGGGCCAGCACGGAGGTGACCGCGTTCAGCGCGTTGCTGTTGCCGGTGACCACCACGACGTCGCCCCTGCGGATGATGCTGGTCACGTCGGGGAGGCTGGTCAGCAGCCGGTCGTCCATCGGGACCGACGGGCGGAACTGGATCCGCTGCTCGGTCTCGACCCGGTCGGCCAGGTTGGCCGGGGTGTCCAGCGCCACGATGCGGCCCGAGTCGATCAGCGCGACCCGGTCGCACAGCCGCTCAGCCTCTTCCATGAAGTGGGTGACCAGGACGATCGTGACACCGCGGGCGCGCACGCCCTCGATCAGGTCCCAGGTGTCCCGCCGCGCCTGCGGGTCCAGGCCGGTGGTGAGCTCGTCGAGCACCGCCACCCGGGGGCTGCCCAGCAGCGCCAGCGCGATCGAGAGCCGCTGCTTCTGGCCGCCGGACAGCTTCTTGAACGGGGTCCTGCTCTTGCCCGCGAGCCCCAGCATGTCCAGGAGCGCCCGCCAGTCGGCCGGGGTCTGGTAGAAGGAGCTGTAGAGTTCCAGCGCTTCGGTTACCCGAAGCTTGTCCGGCAGCTGGCTGTCCTGAAGCTGCACGCCCAGCCGCTGGGTCAGTTCGCTCCGGTCCCGTAGCGGGTCGAGCCCGAGCACGCTGATCTCGCCCCGGTCCGGGGTCCGCAGCCCCTCGATGCATTCCACGGTCGTGGTCTTGCCGGCGCCGTTGGGGCCGAGGATCCCGAAGATCTCACCCTCCTCGACGGCGAAGCAGACATCGTCGACCGCGACGGTCTCGGCGTAGCTCTTGTGCAGATGCTGCACCTCGATCACGGCTCCCATGAGCTTGTCCTCCCGTCTTTTCCTGTCGTCATCGACAGGCTCTCCCGCGCGCCGGACCCGGGGCAGGGGTCGGATTGCCTCTCTTGCCGCAGGCTCAGGACCGGGGTGGAATCACCCACACCGCGGTGTAGCGGGGCAGGGAAAGACGCGGCGACGGGAGGCCGCGCTCAGCCACAGCGACCCAACCCCGCCCCGCCCACGCGACGCCCAGCCGGGGAGGCAGCGCTCAGCTGTGGCGGCCACGGCTCGCCGGGCCGGGCCGGTGCTGGTCCGGGTCGCGCCGGGCTACCGGCCCGGTGGTGGGGGCCGAGTACTCGCCGATCCACTCGTCCTTCCAGGACTGGCCGTACTGCTGGGCATTGCAGCTCGGATGGTAGATCGCGG